>VFGE01000041.1 GCA_009392515.1 SAR202 cluster bacterium
TAATATACTGTAGACCAAATATAATATCAATCGATTCTAGACAAGATTTATTATTTATGTTTATGAACTTAAATAATAAACTGTATTACTACTTTTATTTTTAGAATCAATAGAATAAGCTTTCCAGATCAGATCATTTCATTTATGTGCTAGAGTGTAATGCATGTTAGAAAATAGATCGACAAGAGAGAAAAAATTTCCTAATAACATTTTTTACGGTTGGTGGATAATATTAGCTGGTTTGGTTGGTATGACACTGGGCGTAGGATTTAATTTCCATGCATTGAATGCATTCATAATACCTGTTTCAGAAACCTTTAATGTCAGTATAGCTGTAGTTGCTACGGTTTTGTCGGTAGCAAGAATAGAAACAGCCTTGATAGGACCGTTAGAAGGTTATCTTGTTGATAGGTTTGGTCCTAGAACGATGATGTTTATTGGACTTCCTATAATGAGCCTTGGTTTTTTTCTTATTAGCATTGCTCAAAATATCACAGTATTTATTATTTGTTTTTTGTTAGGTGTTGTTTTAGGGAGTAGTTTGGGATTGGGTAATCCTATATCGACTTCAGTTGCAAATTGGTGGGTAAAAAAACGCGGTAGGGCTTTTGGTATTTTATGGCTTGGTACTAGTCTTGCATCAATTATTGTCCCTTTAGTGAATATGTTCATTGAGTCGTATGGATGGCGAAATGCATTTAGATTGATGGGTTTTTTAGTATTAATAGTAGGTATCCCTATAGCTTGTGTGATGAGGCATAGACCTGAACAATACGGAATGTTGCCAGATGGGGAACATTACAGTAAATCCTCTACATCTGAAGACAATACTCTCAATGATAGTGAAATATCTTTTACTATGATGCAAGCAATAAGATTAAAAACATTTTGGGCTTTTGCGTTTTCAGTTAGTATCAGGATAGGTATAACAACTGCTGTTGCTATAAATTCCTTTCCTCTGGTGGTAAGCCTAGGAGGAACTGCAACCCAGGCAAGCATGTTGTTTTTATTGCAAGGTGTTTTAAGTGCCCCAGGAAGAGTATTTTTAAGTTGGGCAGGAGATAGTATCAACAAGCGCTATATCATGGCAAGTTCATTATTTGTTATGACAATATCTCTATTTTTTATGTCACAAGCAAATAATTTTACTTTTTTGGCATTTTGTTGGGTTCCATATGCAGTTGTCTGGGGTGGCTTATCGTCTTTACCTCAATCACTTCGCGCTGATTTATTTGGTAGAAAAAACTTTGGATCTATTCAAGGCGCTATGTCACCCTTACACAGTATTTTTTCAGTAGCTAGCCCTATATTTGCGGCTGCAATATATGATAATACGCAAAGTTATTCAGGTGCATTTCTTACATTTTCTGGTTTAGCATTATTTTCTATGGTATTAATTTTAATTGCTAAACCAGTGAAGTAATTTATTAATTTCTGAATGGTAGATGAACAACTTTACCTTCTTGAGCACTGATTGAAACAGCATCTGTAAATTCCATATATTGTACTCCAACATCAAATGGAGAATGTATGACAGGCGATCCTTTTACAATGCTATTTATGAAATCTTCTTCAACTCTCCATCCTGCTGGCAATCCTTGTAATCCTTCGACAATATATTCTTTTTCAACTTCGATTTTTGAAATAGACTTGTCTCCTTTTTTCCCTCCATGGATTTCAAGAGTCGTGCCATTTATTACTATTGTGCCTTCTGTCCCATAAATCCATACTTCATTTTTGGGATTAAGCCCTATAACTGAGCTTAATTTAATAGTAGCTTGGGCACCACATGTCATTTTACACGTGATGTCGATATGGTCTGGAATTTCAACTGACTGATACAGTCCGTCATCATTTTTTTTATATGGAACTGTAATTTTTCCCATGGCACTTACTGATTTGGCAGGACCAATCCATCTCATTAATGTTTCATACCAAATACCCATCATCATAATATTGTTGCCACTATATTTTATATTATGTCTCCATTGAAATGGTTGATCTTTATTTACAAAAGCACCAGGATTGGATGTTAATTCTACTGATACGATGTCTCCTACATAGCCGTTTAGTAAAAGATCATTTATTTTTTTGTCAATTGAAAGAGTAAAAGGAGCAGGTACTATTTGACATACTAAGTCAGGGTTTTCTTTGGACGCTTCGAGCATTGTATGGGCTTCTGTAGAATTTGATGCCATTCGTGCTTCTGTTAAGACATGTTTGCCATTTTCTAAAGCCAAGAGAGTAATTGGGCAATGCATATAAGGCCAAGTTCCAATTGCTATGGCGTCTATATCGTCATCTTGAACTAAATCTATCCATGAGTCATAAACATTGGGAATGCCAAATTCCTTGGCTATTTTTTCACTTGATTGCCTAGTTCTATTGCTTACTCCTACCAATTCTGCTTCTTTAACTTGATTAAATCCTGGAATGTGCCTAGATACAAAATTACCTCCAGCACCTACCATTCCAATTCGAACTTTGTCTTTGGCCATTTATAACCTCCAGATATAATTATTTTCATTATTTGAATGTAAATTGTAACACCAATAGTATATTAGTTATATAAAAAAAAGCGCCCTAATCGGTATGAATTATTGTTTGATTTCTTATTTTCTCAATGTTAAATTGTTACGAGATGTCAATTCCAATTCTAGGAGGTTATGTTGTTAAAACCTAATATTTTAATTACTAGTCCAATGAGTTCCGCCTACGTTGAAAAATTAAATGCTGATCCGAAAATTAATCAGGCAAAACAATTACCTAGAGAACTTTGGTCAAAATTTGCAGAATTTTATCATTTAGGAGACAAAGTTGCAGAAATCGGACCCCAGGAATTCGCCCCATTTTTTGAAGAGGCTGATGTGATTGTTTGCGTTGGCTTACCATATCGTTCTATAGATTGGGCCCCAAACCTTAAATGGGTACAAGCTTGGAGTGCAGGTGTTGATCATATGAAAATCTCTGGGGTTTTAGACGCCGGAATACCTGTAACTACTTTAGCAGGGTTAAATGCAATACCAGTTGCAGAACATGTAATGATGTTTATATTAATGCTTGCTAAGAAATATAATACATTTTCTGAAAATGCACGAAATCGGATTTGGAGGCCTGCACCAGCTACAGATGAAATTAATGGCAAAACTGTTGGAATATTTGGATTAGGGGCTATTGGTAAACACGTTGCAAGAATGGCAAAGTCGTTTGATATGAGAGTCATTGCAACAAAGCGAACCATTAGCAGCTCAGATAAGGACACTGAAAACGTTGATGAGCTTTTACCTACAAAAGAATTCGATGACTTAATTTCTCAAAGTGACTATCTAGTTCTTAGTTGCCCTTTGTCTGACGAAACAAGAGGCATTATGAATGAAGCAAAATTAAAAAAAATGAAATCTAGCTCGTATTTAATTAATGTTTCACGGGGTGAAGTTGTTGATGAGCAAGCATTGATTAAAGCTTTAAAAGAAGAATGGATTGCTGGGGCTGGTTTGGATGTTTTTACAAATGAACCCCTAGAAGAAGAAAGTGAATTATGGGTTCAACCTAATCTTATTGCTACTTCTCATAGAGCAGGACGTTCTACTAGTCAACAATCTAGAGCTACCGAATTATTTGAAAAAAATCTTGCTTTATTAATTAAAGGCGAACCATTAATTAATGTTGTAGACCCTGATAGGCAATACTAATGAACGAACCGACAAGTAATTATATACAAGCAAAAGATACAACAATTCATTACTTAGAATGGGGAGCAGGGTCTAAAACAATTGTATTGGTACATGGTTCGGGACTTTGTGCTTCTGTATGGGATATGACAGCTAAATTTTTAGCAAAAGATTATCGCGTTATAGCTCTGGATTTACGAGGGCATGGGGATTCAGATAAAATTCCTGGTCATTATACTTGGCCTGAAATTGTTGGTGATTTCCCAGAATTTATTAGAGCATTAAATTTAGAAGAAATCTATCTTGTAGGGCATTCTAGAGGCGGGGGGGTTGCATCTCTTGGAGGCTCATTGATATCCGAAAGGTTAGTAGGGTTAGTATTAATAGAACCTACTCTGAGTTTGGGCAGAATTATTCCTAAAAAAACACCAAATACATTGACTCTTGCCGATATAACTAGAAAGCGAAGAACTGAATTTGATGATTTAGAATCTATATTTAATAGTTATAGTAAAGCTGAAACTTTTAAAAATTGGGATTCGGAAATTTTATGGTCATATATTACAGGTGGGACTTATAAAATGCCTAATGGACTTTATACCTTGAAATGTACCCCAGAAACTGAAGCAATATTTTATGAAGAAAATACCCCAACATATATGTTTGAAGAGCTTTACAATATCAAATGTCCAACATTACTTATTACTTCTGAAAATCAACAAAGATTTCCAGAGAATTCAATAGCTTTGCAGAGTATAAAGAATTCAGTTGTTTCTTTTGAACATTCTGTTGTTAGTGGGGTAGGTCATTTTATCCCACAGGAGAAACCTAGAGAATTTAATGCATTAGTATTTAATTTTTTTAATAATATTTGATCGGAGGAAGTATTATGAGAATAGATGGTATTTTTGAAAAAGACGGGTTAGAAGGTGAATCACTAAAAGCATATGAAAATATTATTGGAACTCGTGGCCGGATTGTAGGTCCTTTTGGAGTTTTATTACATAGCCCACAACTAGCATGCTTGGTGGGAGACACAGGAGCTTATGTTAGATTTAATTCTACAATACCAAATGAATTAGGTGAAATTGCAGTACTGACCACAGCAAGTACACTGAATTGTAATTTTGAATGGCAAGCACATTCAGAGTTGGCAAGAAATGCAGGAATTGCAGAGGATGTTATTACTGCTATACACTCTAATACTAATTTAGAAGTGCTAAACCAAGATCAACAATTAATTTATACATATGCACGAGAACTATTGACTCAAAACAGAGTATCTTCTGATACGTATTCAAATGCATCAAAGCGTTTTAGTACAAAAGAATTAGTAGATTTAACCACTACAATTGGGTATTATTCCATGATTGCATCTGTATTAAATGCCTTTGAAGTCTAATTAACTTTTCGTAAGGTGTGTTATAATTATTTTATTGGTTAGATTGTTAGAATCTAGGTGTAAATTATGAAAATCAATGACTATATTTTAGAAGAACCACTCCCTGAACTTAGAAATCCTCACGTGATTGCCTCTTTACGGCCGTGGGTAGATGCTGGAAGTGTAGGTTCTCTTACTTTAGATAAGTTAGAACGTCATTTTGATGCACAAGATCTAGGTAAATTCGAAAATCCTGGTAGATATTTTGATTTTACCAGATACAGGCCTGTAGTTTTTTATATTGATGGAAATCGTGAAACTACTATACCAAATACTTATCTCAGATATGCAAAATCAGAAGGAGATTTTGATTATATATTTCTACATATGCTTGAACCTCATTCAATGGCAGAAGAATATATAGATACTATATCTGAGGTTTTAAAACAACTTGGGGTAAAACGGTTTACCAGAGTAGGGGGCATGTATGATGCAGTTCCACATACGAGACCGTTGTTAGTGATGGGAACACATGATGGAGAACCTATGACAGGTGTACCTGGTATAATGCAAAGCGCTAGGAGACGACCTTATCAAGGCCCAACATCTATCATGAACTTAGTTGGAGATAAGTTATCTGCCCAAGATATTGAGAATATGATGTTGATGGTGAGATTACCTCAATATTTACAATTAGAAGAAGATTTTACTGGATGTTCGCATTTGATAAAAGTTCTTTCGTCATTATACAATTTACCTGATGAATTATCGGTTAGTAGACGTGGGCGAAGACAATATCAACGGGTAACAAATGAAATGGATCAAAATCCAGGTGTGAAAGCTTTAGTAGAAAAATTAGAAAGTGAATATGACGCTAGACTAGAAAATATTACTATTGAACCTGAGGAGAGTGAATATACAGAACTTTCCCCTTCAATAGAACAATTTTTAAAAGATCTTGGATCTGAGGAACCTGAAAGTAATTAGATGGTTGAATCAGCAATTGTTGTAAAAGATCTAACAAAGTCTTATGGTGATTTTCCCGCAGTTAAGGGAGTTTCATTTGAAGTACTTTCAGGGGAAATCTTCTCTTTACTTGGTGCTAATGGTGCAGGTAAAACTACGACTCTTGAAATTCTTGAAGGTCATAGAAAACGCACATCAGGGCATGTGACAGTTTTAGGCTATGATCCAGAAAAAAAAGATCAAAATATGACTATGCGTGTGGGTATAGTTTTACAAGAAACAGGTATCGAACCCTATCTTAAAGTGCAAGAGGTGTTGAAACAATTTAGTGGTTTTTATAAAAATCCCAGAAATATAAATGAAGTTATTGATGCAACTGGTTTAAAGGAACAAATCAACACTCCGGTTAGAAAATTATCAGGAGGTCAACGAAGAAGAGTTGATGTTGCATTGGGTTTGATAGGAGACCCTGATCTGATTTTCTTAGATGAACCTACCACTGGATTTGATCCCTCTGCTCGTAGGGATGCGTGGTCAATGATCAGTAATTTAAAATCATTAGGCAAAACGGTAATCCTTACTACTCACTATATGGATGAAGCTGAATACTTGTCTGACAGAATTGCACTTATGGTAAGTGGTAAAATTGAAAGAATAGGTACAACTAGAGAATTAATTAATTCTGAATCAAATACAACTATAGAATTTACATTACCTGATAACAATAAATCATTACCTGTAACAATTAACAAAATAGCCGAAATTAAAGGGAATTTAGTCTCAATAATTACTAATTCACCTACGGGAATTTTAGGTGAAATTACACATTGGGCAATTGAAAACTCTCTTGAATTAAATGATTTGACCGTAAGAAGATCTTCTTTAGAGGATCTTTTCTTAAAAGTTGTCGGGTCAGAGGATAGTGATATATGAACCAGATGAAACTAGCACTTCGTCAAATTAAATACGAAAATACAGCGTTTTGGAGAAACCCACCAGCAGCATTTTTCACATTTATTTTCCCTTTAATATTTTTGGTTTTATTTAATGCAATATTTGGCGATGATGAAATACCAATAGAAAGCGGTGTAGTATCTGGATCGAATTTTTATATACCTTCTATACTTGCATTATCAGTTATTAGTGCTTCATATACTAATTTAGCTATGACACTAACCGATTCTCGAGATAGTGGAATCTTAAAAAAGATTCGTGGGACTCCTCTTTCGCCATGGGCTTTCATGGTAGGAAAAATTTTATTTACAACATTTGTTTCACTTCTACTTGTAGTAATCGTTTTAATTTGCGGTGTACTTTTTTACGATGTGAGTTTACCAAATGATTCATTGATAGTTTTTATAACAGCTCTTTTAATTGGTACTATAACATTTAGTTGTTTAGGAATTGCTATAACTACAGTGATAAGGAATGCTGATGCAGCCCCTGCAATTGTTAATGCATCAATTCTCCCGTTATTTTTTATATCAGATATTTTTATACCCCAAACATTGGCCCCCCAATGGATTAAGACCTTGGCAGATATTTTCCCTGTAAAACCATTTGTGGTTACTCTTCAATCTTCATTTAATCCATTTGACACACGAGTTGTTTTTGAAACTCAAGATCTTGCGACTATGGGGATTTGGTTTCTTTTTGGTTTAATTATTTCGCTACGATATTTTTCTTGGGAACCAAGACGTTAATTAGTTATTGATAGTTCTTCGATTAGGTTTTCAACTTTAATTTTGATTATATCTCGAATTTCACGAACTTTTTGAATATCCTGATTTTTGGGATCTTCAAGTTCCCAATCTTCAATATCATTTCTTAAGTTGATTGGGCAACTCTCTTGTATATTGCAACCCATACTAATAAGCCTGTCGGTACCAGTTAAAGTATTGAAGTTGAGTGCTCGTGGTTTTTCTGCGGATATATCAATAGATAATTCATTCATTGCTTCTACAACTATAGGATTAAGACTTTCTGATGGTTGTGTTCCTGCTGACTCAGCATACCATTTTGATTTTTTAGAGATTAAGCTATTGAAGAATGCTTTAGCCATCTGGCTTCTCCCAGCATTATGTACACATACAAAAATTATTCTATTCTTCATTTATTTGGCCAAATACAAACCTGTAAATTAGAGCTGCTAAAATTGAACCTACTATCGGACCTATCCAATATATCCAATGTCCATCCCAAATATTAGCTATAAGTGCTGGCCCAAAACTTCTTGCTGGGTTCAAAGATGCTCCAGATATTGGTCCACCAAATGTTGCACAAACCAGTATTGTCCCTCCTATAGCAAGTGGAGCTAATAAGTTTTCTTTAGAATTAACCGTTTTAATAATAACTAGGACGAGTATAAAGGTCATTATGCCTTCTAAAATTAGTGACTCGGTAGTCCCATTTGGTGTTGTTACACCCAATGTTTTACTATTCTCAAATAAAACGGACAAAAGAACTCCAGCAGTGATTGCTCCTGTTAGTTGTGCAAGAATATATCCGATAGCGTCTTTTATAGAAATCTTATTGTCGATAATTAAGCCTATCGTTACAGCAGGATTGATATGGGCGCCTGAAAAGCGACCAAAAGTATAAACCATTAGAGCAACAATACCACCAAAAGAAATTGCTATACCTAAATGGCCAATTGCTCCTGAGGTCATCTCATTAATAATAATTGCTCCGGGCCCGACTAAAACTAGGAAAAACGTACCTATATATTCTGATAAAAGTTTTTGTAAAAGTCCCATAATTCCCTCTTGTATGATTAGTTTAATATATATATACTTCTGCAAGTATATATTTAAATATAAATCTAATATTAACAAATCATGAAAAAAGAATCATCCAAACTTTTCACACCTCTCAATATACGTTCATTAAAATTCAAAAACAGAATTTTTGTTTCACCTATGTGTCAATATTCTGCAAATGATGGTATTCCAAATAATTGGCATACTGTTCATTTAGGTACAAGAGCAGTAGGTGGAGCTTCGTTGGTTATGGCAGAAGCTAGTGCAATTGTCCCAGAGGGAAGAATAACGCCCCATGATGCAGGTATTTGGAATAAACAACAAGTGGAACATTGGAAACCTATTACTGATTTTATTAAGGAATATGACTCAATTCCTTCTATACAGTTGGCTCACGCAGGTCGTAAAGCTTCCAGAGACGTGCCATGGAGAAATGGAGTGAGACTAGATATAGATAATTGGAAGATTTCAGCACCTTCTTCTGTAGCATTTAATGAAGGATATATACAACCTTCAAGTCTTTCGATTACTGAAATTGATGATTTAATTTATAGTTGGGCTAAAGCAGCAGAAAATGCTTTAGAAGCTGGTTTCCAGGTTATTGAATTACATTTCGCACATGGATATTTAGTTCACTCATTTTTATCACCGATTTCTAATTTACGTGAAGATGATTTTGGTGGATCACTTGAAAATCGAGCAAGATTTGGATTAGAAATTGTGCGAGCTGTACGAAAGATAATTCCAACTGGTCTTCCTCTTTTTGTAAGAATTTCTGCTAGCGATTGGCTACCAGAAAGTTCATGGGACATTCAAGAATCCCTTCAATTTAGTATTTGGCTAAAAGAGAATGGTGTTGATTTAATCGATTGTTCTTCAGGTGGTTTATCTCCCAATCAGACACTTACTTCGACTGATATGGTGCCAGGATATCAAGTTGAATTTGCTGAAACGATAAAGAATGAAGCTCAGGTTCTAACTGGAGCTGTGGGACTGATTACTGATCCTGAACATGCTGAAAGTATTTTAGTCGAAAATAAGGCTGATGCAATTTTCATTGGAAGAGAATTACTAAGAAACCCTTATTGGCCTTTAAGTGCAGCTTTCACTTTAGGTGATGATGTTACATGGCCAGATCAATATTTAAGATCAAAATTAAGTTAATAAAAGAGGTTAATTATGCTTTTTATTATTAATTGGGTTGTGTCTATAATTGTAGGAGCGGTTTTTTATCAGTGGATTAAAGATAATCCTAAGGCTCCCACATATAGGAAAATATCTTTAACTATTTTAGTAATGTTATGTGTTTCATTTGTTCTTCAATATGGGTTAGGAATATATTAATAACAAATAAACATAATTTAATAATTTGTTTCAAATGCCCAATACTTAATCAAATGATGAGCTATCGCTATCGACCCGGGAAGGTAAAAATCGTGAGATTCCCCTTTTGCTTGAGCTTCAAAAGCTCTGATGATTTCTTCTCTAGAAAACCATCTTACGTCTGATAATTCTTCTTCATCTATAGAAATTTGAGTATCTTGCGCTTCTGCTAAACAACCTATCATTAGTGAATGGGGATAGGGCCATGGTTGTGAAGAATGATAAATAACACTTTTTATATCAACTCCTGATTCTTCTTTTACTTCTCTTCTTACAGCTTCTTCTATAGATTCTGCA
>VFGE01000042.1 GCA_009392515.1 SAR202 cluster bacterium
ATTATCCAGGAAACTAGAGGATGGGTTGATGATAAAGAAATTACAGTATCTCAAAGATCAAAAGAAGATGCGAATGATTATAGATATTTCCCTGAACCAGACTTACCTCCTCTTATCATTTCTAAGCGTTTGATAGATAATATTCGTAGCAAACTCCCTGAACTACCATCTGCGAGAAAATCTAGATATGTAGAAGATTATAAAATTTCTGAATATGACGCAGGTTTAATTATCAGTGATATTAATTTCTCTAATTTTTTCGATGAATCTGTCTATAATAGTAATAAATCATCTGAAGAATTAAATACTAGAGCTAAAACAATAGCAAATTTACTTCTTACTGAAGTCAATCGACTATTGAATCTGGAAAATATTTTAATACATGAAACAAAACTTACACCTGAGGCAATTAACGAAATTGCTGAATTATTAGAATCCGGAAACATTAATTCAACAGTTGGTAAGCAAATATTAGAAGAAACATTTAAAACAGGCGGCTCGCCAAAAAAGATTGTAGAGGAAAGAGGTTTAATACAAATAACTGACACTGATTCCTTAATACCAGTTTTAGAAGTTGTATTAGATAATAACCTGGAAGCTGTGAATGATTATATAAATGGTAAAGATACAGCAGTGAGATTTCTTGTAGGACAAGTTATGAAAGAAACTAAAGGAAAAGCAAATCCTACACTAGTTGCAGAATTACTAGTGAGTCAACTTGATTTGCGAAAATAAAATTATGGTATAATACACAACGATTAATTTATAAACAAGGCGAAATTTTAAAATGGAAACATCATTAAACATAGTTCAAATAATTTTATCTATTGTGTTAATTACTGTAATACTAATTCAAGTACGCGGTTCTGCAGGTAATTTATTTGGAGGTGGAGAAAGTTCGTTCAGAACTAGAAGGGGCGTGGATTTAGTACTTTTTAGATTTACTATCTTTGTAGGTATTTTATTTGTTTTAGTTTCCTTGTTTAGCGTAATAATACAACGATAATCTACAAGTATTTCCACTTGGTTTTGTCAGGTGTGTCTTCTAGTTGAATATTTAATTCCGTTAGTTTATCTCTGATCAAATCTGCTTCTGCATAATATTTTTTTTCACGCATAGTCTTTCTAAGTTCAATTAGTAACTCTATAAATGGGGTAACTTCTTGATTTTTTTGTTCGGAATTTTCAAAAGTTAAACCTAATATAGATCCTAATTCTCTAAGTAAGTTGGTCCCACTTTCAACATTTAATCCTTCTTGAATTCCTTTATTAATATCTCTTGAAAGTTCAAATATTTCTGCAATAGCTCTTGGGGTATTTAGATCATCATCCATAGCATCTATAAAGTTTTTTTGACGTATACTCACATCAAGATTATCTCCATGAATATCATATTCAGTTTCTAGTGAGTAACGCACACGTGATAGGGCATTTTCTATACCATGAATTTCATCAGTAGAGTATATTCTTGGGCTTCTATAATGAGATGATAGAAGAAATATTCTTAAAGCGTCAATAGAGTGTTCTTTTATTGCGTCTTCAAGGCTTACAAAGTTCCCTTGATGTCGTGTCATTTTTTCCGTATCTTTTTCGCTAAGTCTTAATAAACCATTATGAAGCCAAAAATTTACTACTGGGTTTTTTCCACTATAACCTTCAGATTGTGCGATCTCATTTTCGTGATGGGGAAATACGACATCATGTCCTCCTCCGTGTATATCGAATTGTTCACCTAGTAGACTTATAGACATCGCTGAACATTCTATATGCCACCCAGGTCTACCATCTCCCCAGGGGCTAGGCCATGCAGGTTCTCCAGATTTTGAAGATTTCCATAAAGCAAAATCAGAGGGATTTTCTTTTCTTTCATCAACTTCGATTCTTGTACCTGATTCCATTTCATTTAAGGATCTTCTTGATAAGCTACCATAATTTGGAAATCTTTCAACACGATAATAGACATCTCCATCAAGATTGTATGCAATCCCTTTATCAATAAGTTTTTCAATCATGTTTATCATTTCATTTATATAATCTGTAGCTTTGGGATAGGCATTAGCCCTCATTACCCGTAATGCATCCATTTCGTTTAAAAAACGATCTATATGGTATTCTGAGATTTCTTTTATCGAACGGGATTCTGAATTTGAAGTTTCAATAATTCGATCTTCAATATCTGTAAAATTTTGTACATGATTAACTTCATACCCACGATAGAGTAGGTATTTTTTTAGGACATCAAAAACTATAAAAGATAGAGCGTGACCAACATGGCAAGGACCATATAAGTTTGGTCCACAAACGTACATGGTAACTACTTGATTTAGTGGTGTAAAATCCCTTTTTGTTCCTGTAAGTGTATCTGTTAATTTCATATCACAATCATATTCTAATTACTCTATTAAAGCTACTGATTGACATGCAATACCTTTACCTTGGCCAATAAATCCAAGACCATCTGTGGTAGTTGCTTTAATATTGATGAGATTTGATTTAATATTTAATGCGGTAGATAAAGAGGTTTTTATCAATTCAATAAACGTTGAAAGTTTCGGTTCTTGAGCTATTATTGTTACGTCAATATTCCCTATGCTCCATCCAGCGGCGTTGATTATCTCAAGTGTTGATTCAAGTAATGAAATACTATTAATGTCTTTATATTTCATATCTGATGATGGGAAATATTGTCCAATATCCCCAAGACCACTAGCCCCTAATAGTGAATCAATTATTGCATGTATTACAACGTCGCCATCACTGTGTCCCTCAAGACCTTTCCCAAAAGGTATTTCTACTCCTCCTAAGATTAATTTACGATTATTATTGAGGTTATGTACGTCAAAGCCAGTTCCTACTCGCACGTTATTTTTTTTCCTTTATTATTGATTTAACCATCGCTATATCATCGTTAGTTGTCACTTTAATATTGCTTTTTGATCCTTTAAAAGTTTTTATATTTACTCCTAGTTCTTGAACTAACATGGCATCATCAGTTACTGAAATGTCAGTTGTAGTTAATGCTTTAAAAATTAAGTCATATGAAAAACATTGTGGTGTTTGTGTTACCCAAATTGTTTCTCTATCTACTATTTTATCGACAAAATTTTCTTCAGATAATGTTCGAAGGGTATCAGTAGAGGGTATAATTGGTATAGATGCATTGAATTCAATAACGCTTTCTATTCCTCGGTTAATAATACATTGATTTATACAAGGTCTAGCTGCATCATGAATAAGTATAAAATCATGTTTTCCTAAGGCGTATAATCCATTTAACACCGAATCTTGACGTCTTGAGCCACCAATGCATACGGATGTGACTTTATCAAAATTAAGGGAATTAATATATGTCATTCCAGATTGGTAGTTTTTTTCATTTAAAACAATACTAATTGCAGAAACATGACGAGAATCATTGAATTCTTTTAAGCTGTAATATAAAAGAGGGTTGTTGTAAATAGGCATAAATATTTTATCCTGGCCATCCATTCTTGTGCTGGATCCAGCTGCTAATAAAATAACACCTATATCAGGTGTTTTTTCCTGGTTTTTATCCATAAAGTACTCCTAAATTGAAGTCTAACAAAGTGCTATTCTTTATGTCAAAGCAACATTGTTATAAATTATATATGGTTTTATAGACTATTTTAAATAACAAATGGTAGAATTTTTTTATAACTGAGGGTCAAATGTCGAAAGAAAACTTTGTAACCGAATATAGAAAAACTATGTCGAGCTTTGCTACGGGAGTTACTGTGGTTACTACATTAGACGGAAATAACTACATTCATGGGATGACCGCAAACTCTTTTACGTCTGTATCCTTAGATCCACCCACTGTTCTAGTATGTATTGGGCATACTAGGAATACAATGACACATGTCAATAATACTAACGAGTTTGCTATTAATATATTATCAGATAAACAAAAACATATAGCTGACTATTTTGCGAAAGAACAAACCAGCGAGGATGAAAATCTGGAGTTGAACTGGTCCATAAAGTTCGGTTCTCCTTATATTGAGGGTGCTATTGCTTTTTTAAAAGCTAATGTTGTAAAAAAGTACAACTATGGGGATCATGCAATTGTGCTAGGGGAAGTACAAGGAATAGATACTCAAAAAGGGAATCCGTTATTATATTACCACAGTAATTATTTATTTGTTCCTAATTCTTCTTGATTGTTTCCAAAGGACAAATCCACCACCGACAATAAATAAATGTGCTCCCATAAATATCCAACCTCCCAATGCAGACCTTGTTTCCTTTTTTATAGTTATTTCATCGACAGCATATGTTTTTTCACCTAGTGAACTCATTATTTGAATACTTAAGTTCCAGCTACCATTCGGAGGTAAAGATAAAATTGTAGAATAAAGATGTTTAGCACTGGGGGTGTTTAATGCATATGCCCACCCAGTTTCATTACTATTAATTTTTGAACTACGAACCTTTACTGTAGCATCTTTAACTAAATTATTTGCTTTATCGTAAAGTTCTATTTCAAATCTTATTTCATTAGTAAATGGCTCTAATGGGTTTACAAATATTCTTGTATTATATATTTCGTCTTTAAATTCATATATTTTAGAGTCGAATTGTCCATATACTATACCTGTTGATATAGCAGAATATAAAAAAATCGAAATCAGTAGATTTAAAAGTAAAATTTTATTGTATACATTATCAATCATTTAAAATGATTTCTATCTGTTCTACAATTGAATTATCTAATTCCCATTCAGCTGCTTTTACATTAATTTCAACTTGCTCTGTTTTTGTCGCGCCTGAAATTACTGAACTTACGATATCTTTTGATAGTAACCAAGAAATAGCCAATTCTGTCATGGTATGGCCTGATTGAATTGCAATGTTTTCCAGTGCTTCAATTTTATTAAAATTTTCATCTGTAAAATAGCTATTTGCCCGTTCAACGTTACCAGCCAATCGAGTTCCTTCAGGAGCTGGTTGATTTCTTTTATATTTTCCTGTTAAGAATCCACTTGCTAAGGGGAAAAATGGTAAAATACCTATTCCATAATGTTCGCATACAGGTATAACCTCTTTTTCAATACTTCTATTTAGCATACTGTATTCAGGTTGGTTACATATAAATGGCTCTATAGATTCTCTTTTGGAAGTCTCCATAGCTTCTGCAATTTGCCAACTTGCATAATTGCTACAGCCAATATATCTTACTTTTCCCTGTCGTACTAAATCGTTGAGTGTTGTTAAGGTTTCTAGTATTGGGGTTTTTGGGTCAGGTCTATGCATCTGGTATAGATCTATATAATCGGTATTCAACCTTCTTAAACTATCTTCTACTTGTTGTAAAATATGTTTTCTTGATGCTCCAATATTATTTGGTACACCTCCCATATCCATTCCAACTTTGGTTGCTATTATTACTTCTCTTCGTAAATCTTTTGTTATAACTTTTCCAATATACTCTTCTGATAATTGATTGCCATATGTATTAGCTGTATCAAAAAAATTAATACCCAAATCGATGGATTTATGTATCACTTCTTTTGTGGCGTTTAAATCCATTCTCCCTCCAAAATTATTTGTACCAAGTCCTACTGTTGATACATCAAGCCCTGAATTTCCTAATTTACGATATTTCATTTTTTCTCCTTTTTAAATCTATTCAGTACCCCATCCCCCACCACCAGGGGTATCGATTCTTATTGAGTCTCCTGTCGATACATCAAAAGTAGATTTGGGGGGTAATAATATTTCTTCTCCACTATTTTTTATTAATGTATTTTCTCCAGAAAGTCCATGCTCTCCACCTGATAAGGGATATGGGTTTGTATTTCTTCGTTCTGATAATATTGTCGCTTGAGCTTGACCTAAAAACTCGATTTCTTTTGTTATACCATCTCCGCCATTAAATTTACCATTCCCGCCAGAATTTTTCCGGACTGAGTATTTTTTTATTCGTATCGGAAACTGAAACTCCATAGATTCGATAGGAGTGTTTAAGGTGTTTGTCATATGCGTTTGTATCGCGTCCAACCCATTTTTTGTAGGTCTTGCTCCCATTCCTCCAGCAATAGTTTCGTAATAAACATATGATTCATTTGTTTCAGGATGGATTCCTCCAAATAATAGATTGTTCATTGTTCCCTGACTGGCGGCAGGAATTTTATCAGGTAATGCTTTTGATAAAGCTCCAAACAATACATCAACAATTCTTTGTGAAGTTTCAACATTACCACCTGCAACACCATGAGGAGGTGATGGATTTAATAAATTATTAGGTGGAATAAAAATTGTAATTGGTCTAGAACAGCCTTCATTTGAAGGTATATTTTCTTGGCCAGCTAGACAATTAAATACGTATAAAGTTGCAGAGCGTGCCACTGCATACGGCGTATTTATGCATCCATACCTTTGATCTGAGGTTCCTGTAAAATCTATAGTAACATTTTCGTCACTAACAGCTATACTTACACTAATTGGGATTTTATCTTTGCTTATTCCATCATCATCCATAAAGTCGGTATAAGTATAATTTCCATTTGGAATATTCGAAATTGTTTTTTTCATTAATACTTCTGAGTAATTCATTAACGCTTCCATGTGCTCTATAACTTCATGTATTCCATATTTAGAAATTACATCTTTCATTCGTATTTCACCGGTTCTTATCGACGCAATTTGTGCAGAAAGATCACCTCTTCTTTCTCCAGGTGTTCGAGAGTTTCTACAAATAAGCTGAAAAACATCTTCATTTAATACACCTTTTGAGTAGAGTTTGATGGGAGGAATAATTAATCCTTCTTGATGGACGTCAGTAGATAGAGGTAGAGACCCTGGTGTCATCCCCCCTATGTCAGCATGGTGACCTCTATTAGCTACAAAACCTTCAAGCGAATTGTTTATATATATTGGTGAAACTAATGTTATATCAGGTAGATGTGTTCCGCCAAGATAAGGATCATTAAGTATAATAATATCTCCATCAAAACATTTCTGATTTTTTATAGCCTGTTCAATAGAAGAAGACATCGACCCCAAATGAACTGGGATATGAGCTGCTTGAGCTATCATTTGTCCGTTTTTGTCGAATACTGCGCATGAGTAATCTAAACGTTCTTTAATGTTAGGTGAATATGCGGTTCTACCTAATGTTACACCCATTTCTTCGGCTATTGAGATAAATAAGTTTTTAAATATTTGTAAGCTTATACTATTAACCAAATTATTAAACCCATTCCCTTTGTACATCTATAGTAGGAAATATTGCTATAAATGTTGCATTGTTATTGCTAATATTTTCTAAACCATGTGGTACACCGTCAGGTGCAATTATAATATCCCCGGACTCAACCATTTCAGTTTTGTCTCCCATTAATGATTTAAATTTACCGTTTAATATGATCATACATTCTTCATGTCCAGGATGTATATGAACATTGACTGCATTTCCTGGGGGTACAGTTATTTCACTAACTGTAAGGTTAGTTGCACCTAGTTCGCCTCTAGCAAGCGATTTGATTATATTACCTGAAGAATCATCGTTTAGTATATCTGTTTTTTTTATTATTGGCATAAAAATACCTCCAGTAGTTTCTCTTAATTTTTACTACCTATAAGTAAAGAAACAAGACCTAATCCAAACTTTTTTATAGTTATATCTTTAATACCTTTTGATTCCATCATAATTTTTATTTCATTACTGTCATAGAATTTAGTTACAGAATTTGGTAAATAGGTATATGCTTCTTTATCTCTAGCAAATATTGTTCCTAATATAGGTATTATTCTATTAAAATACCAAAGGGCTAATCTTTGTAGTATGTTTGGGGCTCGATTTGGTAGCATGTCAAGAATAATGATTGTGCCTGATGGTTTCAGGACACGTGACATTTCTTCAATTGCAATCTCTGCACTTTCATAATTTCTCATAGCAAAACCAGTTGTTACACAATCAAAGGAATTAGTTTTAAAAGGTAGATGTAATGCATCTCCTAAAACAAATGCTAATTTATCAGTATTATATCTAGTAGATTTACTTTGTGATATTTGTAACATTGGTTTAACAAAATCTAAACCCACAACTGTTTTCATAGTGTTGATTTTAGAAAGAGTGAATGAAAAGTCGCCAGTCCCACAAGCAACATCTAATGAGGAAATATAATTCTTTTTGTCGATTTTTTTGATGGCATATTTTCTCCATTGATGATGCATTCCCAGGCTTATCACTGTATTCAACAAATCATATTTTCTTGCAATACGAGAAAACATGTTTGAAACAAAATGAGCTTTTTGATTTTTTTCAAATTCATTCATTTATAGACTATTTTTCATCATATATATCAGGGAGAATTTCTTCAGGAGAATATATAAATTTAGAGTTGTAGTTAGTTATACCGCCAGAAACAATTAATATTTTTTCAACGAAGTAATCGATAATTTCATCTACACTATTGGGTTTTAAGTAAAATGCGGGCATTGGAGGAATAATTTTCACACCTAAATTCGCCAACTTTGTCATGTTTTCTAAATGTATAGCAGACAATGGTGTTTCTCTAGGTACAAGTATAAGATTCCGATTTTCCTTTATAGTTACATCAGCAGCACGATGCAAGAGATTAGTTGAGATGCCATTCGCTATAGAGGCTAAAGTGCTCATGGAGCAAGGTGCGACTATCATCGATCTAACACGAGTTGAACCACTTGCTATATCGGCTGTCATATCTCCGCTTCTAAAGTATTTAAATTTTGGGTGTTCTCTCCAAATACTTAAGCTATCTTTGAAGCTTATACCTAATTCTTGATGCCATACTAGTTTTGCATAATTGCTGCAAACAGTGATTACAGGAATGTCTTCTAGTAATAATCTGTTAATAGTTTTTTCAGCAATTGCAACCCCGCTACTACCTGAAATTCCAACAATTATTGGTGTATTTTGTTGATCATTCATAATATTTTATCCATTAGTTAATTGGAAAGAAATTATAGTAAATATAAGTAAAATTATTCCTATGTATCCATTTACCTTAAAAAAAGCAACATTCATTCTGGACATATCTTTTGGTGATATTATCGAGTGTTCATATAAAAGAAGCAGAGTTGCTATACCCCATCCTAAATAGTATATCATATGTAGATTGTTTATGACCCCAGCCAGTAAAATTAAAATACTTGTGGAAATATGCATTAATCTAGAAACATTAAAGGCTATGTCAAGCCCAAATTTTTGCGGGATGGAGTTTAGGTTATTTACGCGGTCAAATTCCATATCTTGGGCAGAATAAAATATATCAAACCCTGATACCCAACAAGCAACAGCGCCACCTAAAACTAAAGCCTCTAAATCGAATGTTCCAGTAATTGCGATCCACCCCCCAATAGGTGCTACACTATCTGTT
>VFGE01000043.1 GCA_009392515.1 SAR202 cluster bacterium
ATTCGGTACATATGTTAAACCAGTTGAAAAACCAAAGGCTCCGTCTTTCATACCAGATTCTATTAACTGTTGCATGGACTTTATTGCAGATTCATTTGGGAGTTTATTTGTCCATCCCATAACTTCGGTTCTAACTGCTGAATGCGGGACGAGGTAAGCAACATTGCACCCAATATTCCCGTCTAATGAATCTAGATACTCTCCAACTGAATTCCAGGTAATTTCGCCAGGAATATCACCATTTACTGATTGTAAATATATGATTAATTCGGATATGACTTTTGTCGAAGCAGGTGCATAGGAAAGGCCATCTTGTCCAATTACTTCCGTTGTAACACCTTGTCTGATTTTTGGTTCATTATAGGGATCATGAAATAAATACAAATCACAATGTGAATGCATATCAATAAATCCTGGAGATATAACTAATCCTGTTGCATCAATAATATTTTTTGCTTCTGGTTCTGAGCCCTGTGGAATTATTTTGATAGAATCGTCTTTAATTCCAACTGATGCTGAGTAACCTTTATCACCAGATCCGTCAATTATTGTTCCGTTTTTAATAATATAATCAAACATAAACTATTCCAAAGCTAATTAAATTGATTTATTATTAGACATTATAAACAACGAATTACAAATAGGGGATACATGGAAATATCAAACAGAATAAAAGAAATCAAACCATACCTTTTTATGGAGATTTCCAGAAAAATTGCTGCAAAAAAAGCAGAAGGTGCTGACGTTATATCTTTTGGAATAGGAGACCCTGACATTCCTACTCCTGATCATATATTAGATTCAATAATAGAAGCTTCTAAAGTTCCTGCAAATCACAGGTACCCAGAGTCAGACGGATTGCCAGAATTCAGAAAAGTTATTTCTGAATGGTATAACAAAAGATTTTCTGTTTCTCTAAATCCTGATACTGAAATTGTACCTCTGATTGGAGCAAAAGAAGGAATAGGGCACTTTCCACTTTGTGTTATGAATCCTGGTGATATTGGGATAGTTCCTGACCCAGGCTACCCTGTTTATTCAATAGGAAATCTGTTTGCCGGAGGCGAAACTTTCTATGCACCACTACTTGAAAAAAATGAATGGTTATTAGATTTTGAAGCCATACCAAAAGACATTGCAAAAAAAGCTAAATTAATATGGCTTTGTTATCCAAATAATCCAACTGGCGCAATTGCACCTGCTTCATATTTTGAAGATGCAGTTAAATTTTGCAAAGAAAATGATATTGTTCTCTGTCACGACGCTTGTTATTCAGAAATAGCATATGACGGATACAAACCTGTCAGTCTTATGGAAATTGATGGTGCAAAGGATATCTCTATAGAATTCCATTCTCTCTCAAAAAGTTACAATATGACAGGGTGGAGAGTAGGGATGGCAGTTGGAAATGAAGAATTAGTCAAAGTATTAACTATTGTTAAATCAAATATCGATTCTGGTATCCCGCAAGCTGTTCAATATGGTGCAATGGAAGCCTTAACTGCATCACAGGACTGTATACAGGATAATATAGACACTTATACAAGGCGAAGAGACAGAGTTATCAATGCACTTCAAAATATCGGCCTGGAAATCGTACCACCTAAGGCAGGACTATATATCTGGGTAAGAATACCTGAAGGATTTACTTCCGCTGAATTTGCTACAGCGCTACTAGATGAAAAAGACCTTGTTGTAACCCCTGGATCAGGATACGGAGAATATGGAGAAGGATATATCCGTTTCTCATTAACGTTAAATGATAGTGATTTAGATCGTGGAATAGACCGATTAGAAACCTGGAAAATACCTACAAAATAGGAAGTAATTATAAGCACTCAATTAAAAAACACATACAAATCCAAAGAAAAAGCAATCCTTGTAGGGGTTGAGATTAAAAGTGCCAAAAATAACGGGGATATAGAAAATTCCATCGATGAATTAGAACAATTAGCGAATGCTGCAGGTGCTTCTGTTGTTGAAAGCATGGTCCAAAAACTAATGAAGCCTTCACACTATTATCTGGGAAAAGGTAAATTAGAAGAATTAAAAAACCTCCAAGGTAAATATGATACTGTTATATTTGACGACGAATTAACGCCGGCTCAACAACGAAGTATAGAGCGATATTTAGGTGAGGAAACTAAAGTTATTGACCGTACAGCACTTATTCTAGACCTCTTTGCATCAAGAGCAAACACACGTGAAGGTAAATTACAGGTCGAATTAGCTCAGCATCAATATCTCCTTCCAAGATTAGCAGGGCAGTGGTCTCACTTAGAACGTCTGGGTGGTGGTATTGGTACAAGAGGACCTGGTGAAACACAGCTAGAAACAGACAGACGATTAATAACAAAACGAATACAAAGATTAAAATCTGATTTAGATAAAGTTAGACGACATAGGTCACAATACCGTTCAAGAAGACAAAATAATAAAATTCCAGTAATTAGCCTTATAGGGTATACAAATGCTGGTAAAAGCACCTTATTTAACAGCATGACTAAATCAAAGGTTTATGAATCAGATCAAGTCTTCGCAACTCTTGATCCTGTAACTCGTCGCACAGTCTTGGAAAATGGTGATCCAATACTTATTACAGATACTGTAGGATTTATAAATAAGCTACCTACAAATCTAATTGCAGCATTCAGAGCTACTTTAGAAGAGTTAGAAGAAGCAGATATATTATTACACGTTATAGATGCAACTGACGGAAATTTTAACCAGCATATAGAAGTAGTAAATGATATTTTAAAAGATTTAAATGTCAGTGATAAGAAAAAGATTGTTGTATTTAATAAGAGTGATAATTTACCAAAAGAAGTTATACAAGACTTTCAGCAATATATAAAATTTATTCAGACAAAAGAAAATTATTCAGCAGTACTATTATCTGGCTTAACTGGTATTGGTATTGATAATCTTATGAAAGAAATAGAAACTCAACTTATAACATAGTTGTCTGGAGATTCTATGAACATATTAATAAAAAATGCCACGATTGTGAGTATGGGATCATCGGGTGTTATTAATAATGGACAAATCCTGATAGATGGAACACGAATTGTCTCAATTGCCCCGCAAACCGAAACCACTTCAGATGTTGAAACAACCGTAGATCAGGTAATTGATGCAACAGGAAAAATCGTTATGCCTGGTCTGATAGATTCTCACTTTCACACATGTCAGCATTTGATGCGAGGGATGGGTGCTGCAATTGCTCGAAGTGGCACACGCTATCCTTTTTGGAAAAACTATCTCATTCCGTTTGAATCACAGTTATCTCAGGAAGACGTATATTTGAGTGGTGTTGCAGCATATACCAATTTAATACGTGTTGGCACAACTTGTTTTGCAGAACATGGCGGACGTCATCCCGAACAGTTAGTAAAAGCAGCTGAAGATGTTGGTATACGTGGACTTATGGCAATTTCTACTATGGATATGGATACAGGATTACCTAGTTTGCCAGACAATATGCTATTTTCGACAGAAGAAGCAATTGAGAAAAATCTGGAAATAGTACAACGCTGGCCATTCAAAAACAACGATGATAACAACCTTATACGCGGTGTTTTCTCATTACGACAAATCACTGTTTGTACACCTCAACTAATACAAAAAACAGCTCAACTGGCTGAAGAATATAACACTATGGTACAAACCCATGCTAATGAAGGTCATTATGAAATTTATCATGCTCTGGACCATCATGGAATGAGACCTGCAAATTATTTGGCAAGCCTTGATTTCTTAAATTCAAATGTAATTGCTGCTCATTCTGTTTTGCTGAGCGACGAAGAAGTAGACCTGTATGCCAAACATCAAGTAGGGGTGGCACATTGTCCATCTCCTAATTTTTCATCTTTAGGAATGACTAAACTTCTACAAATGAAAAAATTAGGTATCAAAATAGGAATAGGTACAGATGGAGCTAATCGTGGTTCATTAGATTTATTTGAAGCCATGAAATTATCAGGAATTGCTCAATCACTACATTACGGTACACCGTATTTAGATAGTAATATAGTAAATCCGTTTGAACTAGTGACAATGGCTACTTTGGGAGGAGCACGTGTTTGTGGTCTTGATGAAGAAATTGGCTCACTAGAAACAGGAAAACGTGCTGACTTATTAATTCTCAATCCAGGACTCAATGCTTTACCAATTGACGATCCTTACTTTGCAATTGTGAATTCTTTACGCGGTAGCGATGTAAATGACGTGATTATCAATGGCCAAATAGTCATGCATAATAGTAAAATTTTAAATATTGATGAGAATGAAATTGCCAGACAAGTATCTGTTCGAGCGCCACAATTACGACAAATTGTTCTGGATAAAATTAATTGAAATTTATAATAAATATAGACCATACAATATAAAGAGAGATTATGAATTTAAATAATAAATTAA
>VFGE01000044.1 GCA_009392515.1 SAR202 cluster bacterium
TCATCATTTAGTTCAACCCCATCAACAATAATAGTACCTGAATCATGAGGTTCTAACCTATTTAATGTTCTGATGAATGTAGATTTACCAGATCCAGATGGCCCTAAAACAACAACAACTTCTTGCTCATATACTTTTGCTGTAATCCCTTTTAGAGCTTGAAATCGACCAAAAGATTTAGTTACTTCACTTGTAGTAATTATTTCTTTACCAATTTGTTTTTTTTCTTTTTTTTGCATAATCAATGCTCCTTATATTGATTAACGTATGCCAATACCTAAAGATTTCTCTACTTTTTTACTCAGATTCGATAGTGCAATTGAAATAATCCAGAATAAAAATGCAACTACACAAAGTGCTTCTAATTGCCTCCCAAAAAATTCTGGATCTTGTTCTGGAATTATTCTACCTACTTGTAATAGGTCAGTTAAAGCGAGTATAAATACCAGTGAAGTATCCTTGAATACACCAATAAATGTGCTTATTAATGCTGGAATAACTACTCTGATTGCTTGTGGAAGGATAATAAGCAGCATTTTATTTACGTATCCGAGATTTAGACTGTCTGCAGCTTCTATTTGCCCCTTAGGTATGGATTGGAGTCCCCCACGAATTACTTCTGCAGTATAGGCACTGGTAAAAGCTGACAATATTATCATTGCTCTAACAACAACACTAACCTCATTAATCCCCCAGAATGCTGGAAGAAACTTTGGTAAGACAAACCAAGCTAATAATAACCAAGCTACTAATGGAGCTCCTCGAATTGTTTCAATGTAAATTGTACACACTATTTTTATTGCGGGAAGATTACTTGCTCTTCCGATAGCAAAAAGAACACCTAGAGGGAAACCAAAGCCTATAGCTATACAAGCTAAAATAATATTTAACAGGAAACCTCCCCAAAGTGTAGGTTTTGGACCATCACCTACAAGTAATATTGCAAAGATAATAGGTAGAAGTAATATCCAGAATGTTATAAGTATTTTTTTATTTGTATTATTTACTGTAGTACTTTTAGTTATAAACGCTGTGGTTGCATATGAGAAAACACAGATCAGAATAGATGTTAAAACCCATATATAAGTACTAGATGTTGTGAAAATAATGCAAACTATTGTGATTCCAAGAGCAATGTAAAGTAAATCTTTGTAACTTGGCGACCCCCATGTTTTAATGGAAGCAATGATTAGGTATGATGCGATCCATAGAATTGGCCATACTCGATATTCGTGTTCTGGAGGCATTCTTCCGATTAATAGTAGTCTTCTATTAACTTTTACTACTTCCCATTCTGATGTACTAATAAAACCTAATAGACCATTAATAAAGAAAAAGATAATAATTAAACTTAATAAAGTAATAAGTGTATTAAATATAGAGCCAAAGAATGTTTCAAATCCCCATTTAAAAAAGTTTTGCATGTTTAGGCACCTATTCTCGTTACTCTACGATTTAAGATGTTCATAATCACAGATATGATTAGACTTAATGATAGGTACGTTAGCAATATTAGAAAAAATACGGGCAAAGCGTGGCCAGAATTATTCATTATTGTTCTTGAAACCATAAAAAGCTCTGGGTAGGCAATAACTACAGATAAACTAGAATTTTTTGTTAAGTTTAGGTATTGATTTGTTAAAGGTGGAATAATTGACCTTAGGGCTTGTGGAAGGATAATTAAGGTCATTGTTTGATAATTGCTTAATCCGATAGCTTGTGCTGCTTCGGTTTGACCTTTAGGTAAGGATTGAATACTTCCCCTGACAATTTCAGTAATGAAAGTGCCAGTATACATAACTAAAGCAAATAATATTGCACCAAATTCTGGAGTAAATTCAAATCCACCTGATTGTAAGTATGTACCTTTATCATTTTGATACAGACTTGGTAGGTCAATAGCATAGGGTTTTTGTAATATAAAGTAACTAATTGACGCTACTGTAAAAAATATTAATAGGCCGATGATATTTCCACTAATTTTATAGTTATAAAGTTTTACTACCTTTCCATGAATATCTTCACGTTTATTTATGTAAAAACTTATGAATAAAGATACTATTAGAGCAATTATAATTAGTACAATCCAAAAACTTCCGTAACCATTTTCAGTGGATGTTGCATATGGTAATAAAATACCTCGGTTGGAAATAACGACGGTATTTTGAAATGTAATAGCCTCTGTGATTCTTGGCAATTGAAGAAAGACTATTTGCCAGAAAATGATTTGGATTAATAGTGGGGTGTTTCTTAGTATTTCTACATACAGATATGAGATTGTAGAAAATAAAATATTTTTTGATAATCTTGCCACACCCATAATAGTGCCTAGAATAGTTGCAAGTAATATTCCCACAATACAAACTCTGATGGTATTAACTACTCCAGTAAAGTAAGCAACCCATCTACTATCGTTACTCGTGTAATCAACTATGAAACTGTGGCTTATGCCAAATCCAGCTCTACTCACAAAATGACCAAGAGTTATATCTAATTGTAAGGCTTTAGAAATTAAGTAATATGCCAATAGGCCAACAAATATTAAGAAAATAAATTGAATTATTAGATTCCTAAATTTTTGAGACCTACTTAATACGTATAATTTATCAGTAATAGAATTCATGGTTAAAATACACCACTATGAAAAAATATGCCGGGCTAAATTGGCCCGGCATATATATTTTTTATATGGTCTCATCTATCTAAATG
Source organism: SAR202 cluster bacterium (assembly GCA_009392515.1). Taxonomy (NCBI): domain Bacteria; kingdom Bacillati; phylum Chloroflexota; class Dehalococcoidia; species SAR202 cluster bacterium. Next base: position 2,710 of record VFGE01000044.1, read on the forward strand.
GAGGGGCGTAAATCAATCCACCATTTGTCCATTGAGCATTTAATGAGCCGCTTCGAGTTAGACCCAAAGGTGTTAAGTGACGTTCATAAATTTCACCGTAGTTACCTACTGCGGCGATAGCATTTTGTATGAATTTAGGATCAACACCAAATTGGAAGTCTGCTACTTCTCCACCAGCGAAAGGGACACCAAGTAATCTGGCCATTCCTGGATCAGTAGGGTTAGCAGCCATAGCTGAAACATTACCACTTGTTATTCCACTTTCCTCTGCTTGGATCAGTCCGAACACAACCCATTGAACGACATCGTAAAATTGGCTGTCATTATCTCTTGTTAAAGGCCCTAAAGGCTCCTTTGAAAGTGTTTCAGCTAGAACTGTTAAAGCTTCAGGTCCACCAGCTGATGCAGGGAATTCTGCTCTTTTTGATGCTAAACCTGATTTATCAGTTGTCCAACCATCACAACGTTTTTCTTCGAAAGCAGCTTGTAAAGGATCGTTTGTTTCAAAAGTTAATGGGGTATAATTTAATCCAGCGGATGTAAATCTATCATCAAGGTTTAATTCAGTTGTTGTTCCTTGTAATACACAAACTGTAGCTCCGTCCATATCTTCTATGGTTTGGTATCCACTGTCTGCATATACCATCATTCCTTGACCGTCATAGAATGTTGTAGCAGTAAAATCATTTGCTAGGTCACGATCTCTACTTGCTGTCCAAGTAGTATTTCTGATCAACAAATCAATTTCACCAGCACCGAGTGCCTCAAAACGAGCAGAAGCAGTTAAAGGTACATATTCCACTTTACTAGCATCTCCAAGTATTGCAGCTGCTACTGCTTTACAGTAATCAACATCAAACCCTTCAAATGTTCCTGCTGCTGTTAAAACTCCGAAACCTGTTAGGTTGTCATTAACGCCACACTTCAGTGTTCCTCGGTTTATAACTGTTTGTAAGGTTGAAGGTTTTTCAACCTCAACTTCTTTAATAACTTCTACTGTTTCTGTAATAGTTTCAGCGTCTGATCCACATGCTGAAAATAGTCCTATAGACATTACAGATAACAATATAAACATAAAACGAAAATTTTTCATAAGGGTCTCCTTTGAAAATATAACTTGTAGTCCACCCCAATCCACTAGAGTATCATAACATTATTTTAGAAAATTGTTAACAATAACGTATTACGTAATTTTAATCTAAATTTATTTCGGATAACGTTATAATTGCATTGTATAGATAAATAATCTGTTCAATTATAGGCAAATCTATTTCAATATATTCTTCGGTTTGGTCAATTTCTCCTAAACTTTCAGGACCTGGAATTGTTTTTAAAATAATTTCGTTTATTTCTCCATTTGGAAGTACAACTACACATCCATATTTATCGGAATATTCTTTTGGAACAGGAATTTCAATTGCTTGGATAGTTTGCATGTTTAAGAAACCTGGGAAAGGACGAATTTGAGACGCCAACTCTTTCAGGATTTCTTGCAATGATTCTTTTGATTTTTCTAACGCTGAATTTGTAAGTAATACAAAGTTAGATTTATCAGAAAATAAACTGCTCATGATTTATCATTCTATCAGAATTGACACATATATACATGACATATATATTTATTGTCTAGCGTAGAAACAGACGGGCGACTGGCCTGTAGTTTCTCGGTGGCTACGTAGCTCAGCGGCAGAGCGGGCGCTTCATAAGCGCTAGGTCGTTGGTTCGAATCCATCCGTAGCCACCATAGTGTTGAATCCGTTTCGATGCAATGGTGTATAATTGTCATCTATGAGCCGAAGTGGCGGAACGGTAGACGCGCTACGTTCAGGGCGTAGTGTCCTTATGGGCGTGGGAGTTCAAATCTCCCCTTCGGCATTGAGCGTTAAGCTTACTGTGCGCTTGTAGCTCAGTGGATAGAGCGCGGCCCTGCGGAGGCTGAGGTCGAGGGTTCGAATCCCTCCAAGCGCGGATATATATAAAAAAGAGGGCGATTAGCTCAGTTGGTTAGAGCACTTGTTTTACACACAAGGGGTCAAAGGTTCGAGTCCTTTATCGCCCACCATCTCTTTATTAGGTCCAAATTAACATACTTTTAATCTATAAGGATTATTATGATTTCCCAAGTATATTCTGATCCATCCAACATCAAAGCCATATCGTGTTGGCCAGTATTAATGTAATCGTTATGATCAATTACGTGCCAAAAGAGTAGGGTTTGCGTGTTATACCCAACTGCTAAGGTATCTGTATTTTCACCAATATTCATTGAAAATTTCATCGGAAGAGTTATGGTATTTTCCATCCAATTGTTTTTAGGCAATAGACATATTTGCTCAGCATTTGGTAAGTTTTGTTCAAAACATGCCTGAGTGGAGGTACCATTAGGTACTCCTATATATGAAAGGTATGGGAAACCTTCAAAAATAATTTCAGGGCTTGTATTTGCAGCAGAATTTTTAAGATAGATTGTTCTTTTAATATTTGCTCCCCCTAGATTAGCTGCCACATCTTTTATTAAATTTATTGTAAGTGGCTTGATTGCTACTACAGGGTTATTTGAAACCAGACCATAATTCTCATTATCGACATCAGAGGATATAATGCTAACTGATTGAGGTTTTGAATCTTCTTTATTAGGTACGGGTTTCGGTCTTGCTAATGCTTTCGTGTTTTCTTGAACAGCTTTTGTATTTTCTTGAACAGCTTTTGTATTAGCTTTTATTGCTTTTATATATTCGTCTGATGGAGGTTCAGATTTAGATTCAATCGTATCTAATTTTGCTTCTATACTTGATAAGTCTACAGGTTCTGCAGGTTCTGCTGTCGATAAC
>VFGE01000045.1 GCA_009392515.1 SAR202 cluster bacterium
TATTGGTATAATAATACATAATGTAAAATGATGGTGCAATTTGGATATAGTATTTGAAGCAATAATAAATGAAACAAAGCAAAATAATGATTTTGCTGTAGCTACAGTTGTTAAAACTAAAGGATCAACTCCCCAGAAAACTGGATCTAAACTTCTTATTAAAAATGACGGATCTTCTGTGGGGACATTGGGCGGAGGCTGTGTTGAAGGAGATATATGGTTTGCTGCTACAGAAATTTTGAAAACCAAAGCAAAATCTGAATATAAAGAATATTTTTTGAATGAAGATATTGCAGCTAGAGACGGATTAGTTTGTGGTGGAACTATGTATTTTCTTATAGAACCTTTTTATCAGGATAATTTATTTAATTCATTTGCTAATAATGTTGTGGAAGCATACAGTGGGAAAAAACCCGTAGGTTTGGCGACACTTATTAATAAACAAAATTCATCTACTGGACAAAAGATATATTTTGATTCAACTGGAAATCCAAGTGGTTCATTTAATGACAAACAAATAGATGCAGAAGTATATAATTCAATTTTAGATTTACTTCCATATGGTAAGTCTAAAATGATTGATATAGATAAAGACCATGCAGTTTTTATTGAAACCTATGCGAGTCATCCAACTTTAATATTAATAGGTGGTGGGCATATTTCTAAATCTTTAGCTCCTTTAGCTCAATCTGTTGGTTTTAAGATGATTGTTATTGATGATCGTGAAGATTTTGCTAATCCTGAAAGATTTCCTGAAGCAGAATGTACAATTGTTTCAGACTATAAGAATGCATTTAGTTCGAACCAATTTGAAGTGAATAAAAATTCTATGATTGTTATTGCAACACGAGGACATAATTTTGATGATATTGCTTTAGAATCAGCTATAAATACTAATGCTGGTTATATTGGATTAGTAGGTTCAGAAAGGAAAGCAATTATGATATTTGAACAATTGCTTTCTAGAGGTGTCGATTCTGCAAAATTAAAAACTATAAATACTCCAATTGGATTGGATATTAAAGCTGCAACACCAGAAGAAATCGCTGTTAGTATTATAGCCGAATTGATTCAATATAGACTTGGTGGCAAAGGTGGAAGCCTGAAGATTAAAGATCAAAAAATCGATAATATTTTTAACAAACTACAAAAGAAATCTAAAATTCCAAAAACTATCGATTATAATCAAAGTGTTCTGCATCCAATAAGGGGATCAAATCGATAATAATTTAGAAGGTAATTTATGGTTTACCAAAATGTAGGAGCTGTTCTTACTTGTGCAGGTTTGTCTACTAGAATGAATCAAAATAAAGCATTAATGAACTGGAATGGTCTCACTTTAATTGAACAACAAATCAATCTATTAATAAATTCTGACATTAATAAAATTACAGTAGTTGTAGGATATCAGTCAAATAGATTCCATTTTATAAAGGATAAATATCCTTCCGTTACTTTGGTAAAAAATAAAGATTATGAGTCAGGCCGATCGTCATCAATAAAATTAGGTCTTTCCAGTTTATATACCTCAATTGAAAATTTGTTGATTTTAGGTGTCGATCAACCTAGAACTAAGCATATCCTTCAAACTGTAATAAACGAACATATTACTTCGGAATCTCTTATTTCATACCCTGTTTATCATGGCAAGGGTGGGCATCCCATTATATTTAACAGAGTAACATTTAATGATATAAATGATATTAATGAAGAATCAAATGGGCTAAGGTATGTAACGAAAAAATATAGTGGATTTATCAACAAGATTGATTTAAATGAAAAGATAGTTTTGTTAGATCTTAATACCAAATCTAATTATCTAGAGGCTTTGGAATACTTTAATAACAAGAAAAAGTTATAATTTTGCGCGCTCTTCTTCCGTAGCTATTTTAAATATTGTCCAATGACGCAATTGAGCTATTTCATTTCCCTTATTGTCTTGCAAAAGAACATCAAAATTAACAAAATGATGAGCTTTTCTTTCATAGATATCTAGTATATGTGCTCCTCCAATAACTAGAGTATTTATAGGAACACATTGTTTGTGCTGTACTCTGCTTTTGGTATGCATTGAAGTGGGTATGTCAAAATTGTGTCTCATGAGTTGTTCAGCCCATCCTGCAATCCATGAGGGATGTGCAATTTTTGATTCTCCTGTGAATATTGGGTTTGTTGTAATTTGTTTAATTGTGGTGAACTCTGTAGCTAGTTCATTATTAAACGTTACTTGCATTGCGTTCCAGTCATTATTTATTGGAGTATCCTCTAAAGAAAGACTTGGTTTAGAATTATCTTCTGGATTTGGTGTCATTGATAAAGGTTTTACAAATTCTTTTGTCCAAGGAGCATTCCCCAATCCAACTTCACCTGTAACACATACTGTGTTAGATTCATTAAACATATTTATCGTCCAGTTATTGGTTGATCTATCTTGATTTGCTTGAATAGTTAGTTTGTCTCCTGGAAATGTTGGTTGGCGAAATGAGTATTCTGCCCATCCACTACTTAGCCATTCTTTACCTAGTGCCTCAAGAATTGTGTCTGTTGCCCACCCCCAAACAGTTACACCACCTACAAGTGGCCCTTTAAACCCATAGGCTTGAGCAACTTCTGTTGAATGGATAGGGTTAGATATATCTGGACTATCTTCATGCCCTAAATATGCGACTATAGTATTTTCTATCATGTGTCTTTTCATAATATCTAGGAAATACAGTCTTCAAGTGTCGACCAGGAAAGTAGTGAACATTTTATACGTACAGGAAAGTTTCTGACGCCTTCAAGTATTTCTAGATCTTGTAAAATTTCTAAGTTGCTTTCTTCACCTTGCATCATTTTTCTAAATTCTTCACGAATAATTAATGCCTCTTCGATTGATTTACCTTTAATTGATTCAGTCATTAGAGAAGCTGTTGCTTGGCTTATTGCGCAACCATGACCTTGAAAACCAACGTCTTGAATTACTTGATTGTTATCAAGATTTATTTGTAGGTTGACTTCATCTCCACAAAATGGATTGTATCCGCGAGCTTTGTGAACAGGATCAACAATTTCTGTTGTATTTCGAGGATTTTTATAGTGATCTAAAATAACTTCTTTATATAGATCATTTAATTCATTTGGTAACATTTAATTATTTGAATTCCTGTATTATTTAAAGAAATGAATGACGTCATTCATTCCTTCTATTAACTTATCAATATCATTATAATCATTATAAATATAAAAGCTAGCTCGTGCTGTTGCAGATAAACCTAGTTTTTTGTGATAAGGCATACCGCAATGATGACCAGTTCTTATAGCAATACCTCTTTGATCTAGTATAGTACCGATATCATGTGGGTGGATGTCATTCATACTAAAGGTAGCAACCCCTCCGCGAATTTCTGGATTTATGGGGCCAATAATTTCCAACCCTGGTATCTCTACTAATTTATCTAAAGCATACGATATTAATTCTTTTTCGTGTTGTCTTACGTTATTCATACCAATATTAGATAAATAATCAATAGCAACCCCTAACCCTACAGGATCAATAAAATTCGGGGTACCTGCTTCAAATTTGGCTGGAACATCATTCCATGTGGCAGTGGTATATGTAACTTCTTTTACCATTTCTCCTCCCCTGAGAAAGGGTTCTAGTTTTTCTAGTACAGAAGTTTTTGCGTATAATATACCAATTCCCGGTGGGGCTAACATTTTATGTCCTGAAAATGCCAGGAAGTCGCAGTCTAGAACTTGGACATCTACAGGCATATGAGGAACACTTTGAGCAGCGTCTATGCAAGTTAGTGCCCCCATGGATTTTGCTTTTTTAATGATTTCTTCTACAGGGTTTATTGTTCCAGTAAGATTAGAAACATGGACGACCGAAACAATTTTTGTTGTTTCGGTTATTAATTCATCTATTTTTTCAAGGTCTAAAGTTCCTTGTGATGTGGTTGGGATTAGTCTTAGTTCACAATTTGTTTTTTGTGAAACATATTGCCACGGAACCAAGTTGCTATGATGCTCTAATTCGGTAACAACAATATTATCACGCGAAGTAAGATTGTTAAGTCCCCACGCATATGCAATAAGGTTTAATGCTTCTGTAGTATTTCTTACAAATACTATTTCTTCGTTTGAATTAGCATTAATAAATTTCGCGACTTTTTCTCGGGCCAGTTCGTATCGTTCAGTTGCTTCCATACTTGTTGTATGAACTCCTCTATGAACATTGGAATTATATAGTTCATAGCTCTCTACGATAGATTGTATAACTTGGTTAGGTTTTTGAGTTGATGCAGCATTATCTAAATATACCAAAGGTATATTGTTGATTCGTTTTTGTAGAATAGGAAAGTCACTTTTAATACTAGCGATATCAATCATTTTATAACCAACGATCTAGTCTTTCTTCAATTTTATTTTCTATATAAGTTCGATTTGCAGTATTACTTTCAATTCTGGTTAACACATCTCCAACGAACCCTCTTACTAACAGTTGTTTGGCTACTGTGTTACTAATCCCTCTACTTGTTAAGTAAAAGATACTTTCTTCATCGATTTGACCACAAGCAGCGCCATGTTTACACATCACATCATCGCAATAAATCCAAAAGGCAGGTTTTGTGTATGCCTCAGCCTCAGTAGAAAGTAATAAATTTTTATCTTCTTGTGCTGCATCAACCTTGATACTTTTTTCTCTGACAATTATGCTTCCATGAAAAACCGATTGTGCATTTCCATTTAGTATTCCTTTGTATGTTTGATCAGAATACGAATATGGGCTTTTATGATCTACTATGACCTGATTATCAACTTGTTGATTTGAATTTGGCAGATACAATCCAAGTAAATTTGCGGAGGACTCTTCTCCAATTAGATCTACATTGATATTGTTTCTAATTATTTGTCCACCAAAATCTAGGTAAAAAGAATTAAAAGTAGCATTTTTTTTCAAAGTTACTAGAGTGTTATTTACGTTATTTGTTTTTTCACTGTAATTTTGGAATCTCGAGTAATTTAGTTGTGAAGATTCAGAAACAACAAATTTAAAAACGGTATTTATTAAATTTGACGAAGAATCTGAACCTAAACAGTACTCTTCTAAATCAACATAACTTTCATTATCAGCTATAACTAAGATTAGTGGTGAAATAACAAAATGTTCACCTGGAGAATTATTCGATTCGATATTTATTAATTGAATAGGGGTACTTAATTTTGTATTTTTAGGTAAATAAATAAAAACTCCATCTTGAAAAAGAGCAGTATTGAAATTGATAAACGGATCCTTTGCCTCTGGTAAACTTTCTAAGTGGGGATATATTATCGAAGAATATTTTTCTAAATTACTTCCTAAAGAATCTATAATTATTGAATCATTACTTATTTGTGATATTTCAGGCTTAAAGACACCGTTAATAAAAATAAGATAATTACCTGAATTGTATGAAGGAAGATTTGAAATTATATCTTTGTATTTGTCTGTTGTTTTGAGATCATTGTCAAAAAGTTTGTATTCATTTTGGAGTATTTTATTTACGTCAGTATATTTCCAATCTTCGTTTCCTTTTTTATGTGTAGGAAATCCAGTTGTATTTAGGTTGTCAAACGCTCTTTTTTTTGTTGACAAAACTAACTGAGACGCAGTGTCAATTTTGGAAATAACATCGTTGTATATAGAAATATATGGTTTTGTATTTGAAATCTTTTGAGTGGACATAAGTTATTAATTAAATATTTCGTATCCTTTTTCTTCAACTTGAAGAGCAAGGGATTTATCGCCCGATTGTATTATTTTCCCATCCATGAAAACATGTACGTAATCAGGAACTACATAATTTAGTATTCTTTGGTAATGTGTGATGATGATAGTCGATTTAGATTCAGATCGCAATTTGTTTATTCCATCAGCTACTGATCGTACTGCATCAATGTCTAAACCAGAATCTGGCTCATCAAGAATCATTAATTTGGGGTCAAGGACAGCCATTTGGAGTATTTCGTTTTTCTTTCTTTCTCCGCCAGAAAATCCATGATTAACAAATCTCTGTATTAAATCCGAATCAACATTAAGCTCTTCTGACTTACCTTTTAAGAGTCGATTGAATTTCAATACATCTAATTCTTCTTTATTGTTTTGTTTTTGGATAGAGTTGTAGGCAGATCTCATGAATTGGTCCATTCGTACTCCTGCAATTTCTAAAGGGTGCTGGAAGGATAAAAATATACCTAATTGTGCTCTTCTTTCTGGAAGCATTTCTAAAATACTTTGGTTTTCAAAAAGGATATCCCCTGAATCTACAATGTAATTTGGTTTTCCAGCCAAAGTATATGATAAAGTGCTTTTACCAGAACCATTTGGCCCCATTATGGCATGAATCTCTCCAGGATTGATCTTTAGGTTAACTCCATTTAAAATAGTTTTTTCACTAACTGAAGCATGTAAATCTTTAACTTCTAACATTTATCCGACTGCCCCTTCTAGATTTGCATCTAATAATCTTGTTGCTTCAACTGCAAATTCTAGTGGCAGTTGTGTAAATACCTCTTTACAGAATCCGTTAATAATTAACGAGTGGGCATCTTCTGTAGATATACCTCTTTGATTACAATAAAAAAGTTGATCTTCACTAACCTTTGAAGTAAAAGCTTCATGTTCTAAATGCGAAGTGTTATTTTTGACTTCAACGTATGGCGTAGTGTGAGCTGCACATTGATCACCAATAAGCAATGAATCGCATTGAGTGAAATTCCAAGCTTTATCGGCTTTAGGGTTAATTCGAACAAGTCCTCGGTAAGTACCAACACCTTTATCAGCAGAAATAGTTTTTGAGATAATAGTACTTCTAGTATTTTGACCTAAATGTATCATTTTAGTGCCTGTATCAGCTTGTTGATGCCCTTTAGTTAATGCTACTGAATAGAATTCTCCAACAGAGTTGTCTCCTTGTAGAATTACGCTTGGATATTTCCAAGTAATTGCCGAACCCGTTTCAACCTGTGTCCAAGAAATTTTAGAATTATCCCCGATACATCTACCTCGTTTAGTGACAAAATTATAAATCCCACCTTTGCCATTTTCATCTCCTGGATACCAGTTTTGTATTGTGGAATATTTTATTTCTGCATTATTCAATGTTACTAATTCAACTACAGCTGCGTGAAGTTGGTTTGTGTCAAACATAGGAGCACTACAACCTTCAAGATAGCTCACATAGCTATCATCCTCGGCGATTATTAATGTTCTTTCAAATTGACCAGTTTCTTGGGTGTTGATTCGAAAATATGTGGTTAATTCAAATGGGCAACGTACTCCTTTAGGAATATAACAAAATGATCCCTCTGAAAAAACAGCTGAATTTAAAGCTGCATAAAAATTATCAGAATATGGCACAACAGAGCCCATGTATTTTTGAACAAGCTCGGGATATTTTTGGACAGCTTCTGATAAAGGACAAAATATTACACCATACTTGGATAATTCTTCTTTAAAAGTAGTTGCTATTGAAACACTATCAAAAATAGCATCTACTGCGACACCTGCTAATTTTTTTTGTTCTGCGATAGGTATACCTAATTTTTCATAGGTTGCTAGTAACTCTGGATCAACTTCATCTAAACTTTTTAATTCTTTTTTTGGTTTTGGCTCTGAGTAATAATACATATCCTGAAAATCTATGGGATCGTGTTTTATATTAGCCCATTCTGGGATATTTTCGCGTTCTACAAGCAGAAGAAAATGTTTATATGCTTTGAGTCTCCATTCTAGTAACCATTCAGGTTCATTTTTTTTATTTGAAATGAACCTTATTATATCTTCATTCAGTCCTTTTGGTGCAGTTTCAGATTCTATATCTGTAATAAAACCATATTGATAATTTTTT
>VFGE01000046.1 GCA_009392515.1 SAR202 cluster bacterium
CCAGATAAATGAGTTTATTATTACAAATTCAAATGAAAGCTTTTCTAATGTCGCCAATTCAAGAAAAAAACTTCTGTCTCATTTTAATATCCATTCCTTAAACAGTTTTGATATTGCTAATAACGATTCGCAAATAATCGCATGTGCCGCTCTGATAACATATCTTTCAAAACTACACAAACAAAGTGCAGCAATAATAAGTAATATTAGAACTACAAACTTATCTAATTATATGCAATTAGATAAACAAACTAGACGAAACTTAGAAATATATAACGGCGGAATTGATGGTATTGAACAACATTCTTTATTAGCTATTCTTGATAAAACTCAAACTTCTATGGGAGCTCGTTTAATGCGGAATTGGATAGGCCAGCCGTTAATTACTATTGATGGCATTCAATCCAGACAGGGTTATGTTGAGATGATGTTTAATAATCCATTTGCAAGAAACACCGTTAGGTCACATTTAAAAAAAATATCAGACTTAGAAAGATTAGCGATACGAGTTAAAAATGAAACTGCAAGCCCTCGTGATCTTTTGGCACTTAAACAAAGTTTACAAGAAATACCCAACATAAAATTTATATATAGAAATGACAAAGGATTCGAAAATATAAATCCAGAATTAATTGAAAAAATGGATGACTGTGCGAAAGAGTTTGAATTATTAGAAAAATCAATAAATGAAGATTCTGGTCCATTAGGGGAAGGTAATGTTTTTAAATCTAAATACAATTCTGAATTAGACGATATTCGATCTATTGCCCAAAATGCTAGAAAATTCATTTCAAAACTGGAACAATCAGAACAAGTTAAAACAGGGATAAAAAATTTAAAAATTGGTTATAACAGAGTATTTGGATACTATATCGAAATAAGTAATTCAAATATTCATAATATACCTGACGAATACGAAAGAAAACAAACTCTAACCAATGGTGAACGATTCACTACTGCCAAATTAAAAGAGTATGAAAAAATCATACTACAAGCTAGAGAAAACCTTCTTCTTTTGGAAAATTCATTGTACAAAAAACTATTAAATCAAATAAGCTTATCCTATGAAATTATACTTAATAACGCTCAACTTATAGCTGAGCTAGATGTATATTGTTCACTTGCACATATAGCTCAAGAAAACACATATATTAAACCCGACATAAATGATACCCAAAATATTAATATTATAAACGGGCGACATCCAATTATTGAAAATAGTTTGAGTAAAAGTACGTTTATTCCTAATGACACAATACTTGACAATCAAAGCGGGAAAATGATGTTATTAACAGGTCCCAATATGGCAGGAAAATCAACTTATCTACGACAAACAGGGTTGATTGTATTGATGGCACAAATAGGGTCGTTTGTACCAGCAGAAAAAGCCTCAATTGGCATTGTTGACAGGATATTTACAAGAATTGGATTACAAGACGATCTTTTTCTAGGTCAATCAACGTTCATGATAGAGATGAGTGAAACCGCTTTAATCTTAAGAAATGCAACTAACAGATCATTACTTATATTAGACGAAATCGGACGAGGAACTGATACTAAAGATGGGTTAGCTATTGCGCACTCTATAATCCAACATATTCATAATAATTCAGAATTGGGAAGTAGAACATTGTTTGCTACCCATTATCACGAACTAGTATATCTTCCAGACCAATTACCACAATTAACAAATTATAACGTTGAAATTATTGAAGATGGAGAAAATCTGGTCTTTCTTCATAAAGTTAATAAAGGCAAATCGAAGCAAAGTTATGGAATACAAGTTGCTAAACTAGCAGGTATACCCCAAAAGGTTATCGATTCTGCTAATTTATACTTAGATTCTTTACCTAATAAAGCTAATGGTGGGTATTCGCCAGATACACCGAAAACCACAAATACCCAAATGCAATTATTTCAAACTGAAAGCATTATAGAAAAAACTATCAAGAACGTTGAGATTGAAAAAATGACTCCTCTTGAAGCATTAAATTTGATTGAAAACCTAAAGAAAAAACTAATCGATGAAAATTAAAGTTTTAGACCCATTAATTGCAAGTAAAATTGCCGCTGGTGAAGTAATTGAAAGACCTAGTTCTGTGATAAAAGAGTTAGTAGAGAATTCCATTGATGCTAATTCCAAAACTATTGAAATCGAAATCATTAATGGTGGAATGGATTTAATTAAGATAACTGATGACGGTAATGGAATATCAAAAGAAGACTTGCCTTTGGCCATTGAACGGCACGCTACCAGTAAAATAACCAACATAGACGATTTAACACGTCTTACATCAATGGGGTTTAGAGGAGAAGCATTAGCAAGTATAGCAGCGGTATCCCAAATGGAATTATCAAGCAAATCACCACAAAGTATCGCAGGTTCCAATATACAGGTCGAGAATTCCATGATTCTCAATGAAAATCCGATAAGCATGGTTAATGGTACGTCAATAATGGTGAGTAATTTATTTTATAATCTACCAGCTCGTAAAAAATTTATGAGCACCCAAAAATCAGAATCTAATAGGATTGTACGATTAATTAATCATTTTTGTGTAACCCATCCAGAAATAAAATTCAAACTATTAATTGACGAAAAACAAAAAATTAACACTCACGGTGATGGGGAGCTTATCCATACAATTGCAAAAATTCTGAATCAAAACCTTGCAAGTGAATTAATTTCTGTCTCTAATTATGATGGTGATTTTAAAATATCTGGATATATATCTCCTCCCCATATTAGTAGAACAAATAGATCAAATATTTTGTACTCAGTAAATAAGAGAATAGTAAAAGACAAGTTAATTACTATGGCTTTAGAACAAGCCTACAGAGGATTTTTAACTATCGGGAAATTCCCGATTACCGTATTAAATTTAAATACTAGCCCATCAAAAGTAGATATAAATGTTCACCCTCGCAAAGATGAAGTAAGGTTTATGAATGAAAACGAAGTATTTTCATTTATTCAAAGATCAGTAAGAGAAACATTGATACAAAAGCACCCTGTCCCTAATACATTTAATGCAGTTCATAATACTGCGTATCCTTTAACATCATCTGGTACAAAAAGCAATTTTAGAGAAGAATCAATTTACAATAATCGAATTGAAACTCGTGAACAGACGTCCTTCAATTTTAATACAAATAATGAAAATACTTTATTTACAAATAATAATTTCCCAATTCTAAGAGCAATTGGACAAATCGATAATACTTACATAATCGCAGAAGGTGAAGATGGTATGTACATATTAGACCAACATGCCTGTCATGAAAAAATAAATTATGAAAAAATTATCCAATCAATCGGTTCTAATATGTTAGACATGCAACTACTTATGGAACCATATTTAATAGATATTTCAAGCTTAAAAACCAGGTTTCTAATGAATAAATTAGATTCTCTTAATACTAATGGAATATCAATTGATTTACTTGATGACCAAACCATTATGCTAAAAGGAGTCCCTGCTACTATTATTAATACAAAACTTAATGACTTTATTAAAGATATAGAAACTTTTATAGAAAGTGAATTAGATATAAATGATGCTTTGGGGACTATGAACACCATTGCAGCATCCATTGCTTGCCACAGCTCCATAAGAGCAGGGGACACAATCGATCTAAAAGAAATGAACCTTTTATTACGAGATCTAGAAAATTGTAACGAACCTTTTCATTGCCCTCATGGAAGACCAACTATCCAAAATATAAGTATTAATCAATTAAATCATATGTTTATACGCCCAAATTAACAAATTTATCAAAAACTGCTCACACAATGTTGATTTATTTTTAGAAAGTTAATATTCTATATACGTTAAAGCAAAGTTTATCTGAGTTGGAGAGGTTTAATGAACAATAGTTTAGTTAACAATAAAACATCCCGTCGATCCTTTATGAAATATATACTTTTGGGTTCAGCGGCTGTAGCGGGGGTATCTATAATGAAAGGCTCTCAATTTTCTTCCAGTGATAAACTTTACTCAAGCCAATCTTCTATTTTTACACCTAGAATTGATAAAAAGAATTTGTTTGATAATAAATTTGTGAAGAAGTTTTTAGTAAGGTAATTGACGAAATTTAATATATCGACAAATACAACATTGCAAAATACTTCACAAAGTTGAATTTTACTGATATATTTCTTTTGGTGTTTTGATAGATATAATTAATAACTATGTAAAGGGAATAATAGTCTTAAAATGTATTTGGATCCAAATTATTTAACAACTGAAATATGGGATGGGATAGCTTTAACCCTTCGATTGATCTGGATTCTTTTTATTTTAATTTTCTTTTTTGTTGTAAATTTCTTAACAGCTCACGCTTTAATTCCTTCTTTGCTCAGCTCTAAAAGCATACCTGAAAGCGCAGCTAAACTACGTCCAATTCTATATTTTGTAGCTTTAATATTTTTTGTAGCATTTATTGGAACTTTTTATATAACTTTGGATAGTAACGGAATAATTACGCAATTATTCTACGAGAGAAAATGGATTTAAACACATGAAAGATATTTCTTAAATGAGTAACACAAAAAAAATTATAATTGCTGGAGGTGCAGCTACCACATTGGTACTAGTTGCTGTCGGATTAGGGATATACTTCCTCTTTTCAGCGTGGTTTGGTCTAACACCATTATACTCAGGACCTGAGCAACCTATAGCATTCCCACATACTAAACACGCAGGAGCTGTAGAAGATGGTGGATTGGGATTAGATTGTACTTTCTGCCACAGAAATGTTGCAATTGGAGCAGCCGCAACTGTGCCCGCTGTTCAAGCTTGTATGTATTGCCACGCAGGCGTTGTTGGTAGTAATTCTTCAGCTCAAACAGAAATACAAAAACTTCGCACAGCATACGAAAATGAAAACCCTATTGATTGGGCAAGGGTACACAGGCTTCCAGACCATGTTCAATTCTGGCACGCCCCTCATATCAATGCAGGATTTGAATGTAGTCAATGTCACGGAGATGTCGCGAATATGACTAAAGTTAAACAAGTAGAGCCTTTAAAAATGGATTACTGTGTAGACTGCCATAGAGCAAATAATGCTCCTGCGGACTGTACAACTTGTCATTATTAATATAGGTGGTAAAAATATAATTATGGAACTTAGTAGAAGAAAATTTTTAAAACTATCAGGAGCATCAGCTTTAGGAGCTGTTATTTTCAATGGTTGTGGAATACCTGAACAAGACCTGATAGTTCAAAGTCCTCTAAACATGCCAGAAGATCAGGTCTCTAGCCTAGAAGCATGGTATGCCACATCTTCCGGCCCTTATGGTAATGGTGAAGGAATACTAGTTAGAATTGTAGGTGGTAGAGCCGTTAAAATAGAAGGCAACCCCGATCATCCTGTTAACAATGGGAAATCTTCAGGTAAAAACCAAGCAGGCTTACAAGGGTTATACAACCCAGATAGAATTCTAAACCCAATGAAAAGAGTCGGAATTGGCGCTTCTAGAAGATGGATAGACATTACATGGGAGGAAGCATTATCCGAAATATCTAATTCTATTAAAACTTCTTCAGAGACTAATTCACTGGCTATAGTTACAAATAAACAAAATGGAACAATTGGTGAAATAACAAACACCTTCGCTAACGCATTAAATAGTAATGTAACTGTTATTGAAGCTGTCGACCACACCAATCTAAATCAATCTATGCTAGATGTCTTCGGCCAAAACACTATTCCTAATTTCGACTTAGGAAACTCAGATTTTATACTAAGTTTTGGTGCTGACTTTTTGGGGACATGGTTGTCACCTGTAAAATATAGCCGAGATTACGGAAAATTCAGACAAGAAAATGATCATCGAGGAAAATTTATCCAAATAGAGCCACGAATGTCACTGACTGGAGCTAATGCCGACAAGTGGGTTTATAACACTCCTGGCACAGAAGGGAAAATTGCACTCAGTATTGCATATGTAATAATGACAGAACATGCAGACAAAGTTGATTCCCAAGTTGTTTCTGACCTTACTGAGGGCAAAGGCCCTGGCCAATTAGAAAGTTATGCTCCAGCCAATATTTCAAATGAAACTGGTGTAAGCCCAGACGTCATAAAAGATATTGCTGAAGAAATTATTTCACATAAACACAGTATTATAATTGGTGGTGGTTCTGCCGGAGCTCATGGTAATGGAATAGAAAACCTTAATGCAATATATTCCTTAAACGTTTTGATTAGCAATATTGGTAAAGAAGGCGGCGTAATATTCAATCCTAAGTCCATAGGGGGAGATCAATATAAAGCATCTTCTTTAAATGAATTGCAAGCACTTATTTCAGACATGAATGCGAAAAATATCGACACTGCTATTATCCGAGGGTCTAATCCAATACACTCACTTCCGTCTTCATTGGGATTTGAAAATGCTTTAGTAAATGTAAAAAACTTATACTGTATTTCATCCTTTATGGATGATACTGCTGCTATGGCTAACATTATCCTTCCAGAATCGGTTTATCTTGAAACTTGGGGCGATGATGTACCAAACCCACTCCCTGGATATGATGTAGTAACCTTCCAACAACCGGTAGTAAAAACATTAAACGATAGCAAATCTTATGGTGATATTATACTAGCATTGTCTAAAAATATCGGAGGAGATCTATCTACTCAACTACCATGGGAAACAACGAAAGATGCTATTAGAGATAAAGCCAACAAGCTATATCAAACAGGTAGAGGTACTATTAAAAGTGCTAGCTTTGAAGCATTCTGGAACGGGCTACTTCAGCGAGGTGTTTGGGTAGATCAGGAAAATAAAGGTAACAAATCTTTATCAAATATTAAACCATTACCAGTCAGTATCTCTAAAACTGAATACAACTCTCAAAGTGGCGCAAATTACCATTTACTTCCATTTGAGACTAACACCCTAGGCGATGGTATAGGAGCCAATATCCCATGGCTACAAAACATTCCTGACTTACTCACTACTGCAGCATGGGAAACTTGGATGGAAATAAATCCACAAACCGCCAGTAAAGAAGGTATAGTTGAAGGTGATATTATTAATATCACTTCACCTTTTGGAAATATTAACGCCTTAGCCTATATCCACCCCGCAGCTGCCCCTAATGTGATTTCTGTACCTATGGGGCTTGGCCATAAAAATTATGGGAGATTTAGGGTTGGTCCTAACATAGAAAAATACCGTACATTTGTTGGTCAGGATAGGGGAGCTAATGTTTTCTCAATAATCCCCGCTGATAACAGGTTGTGGGCATCTATGAAAGTAAGTATATCTAAAACAGGTAACTGGAAAAGGCTACCAAAATTTGAAGGCGATGTTCTTCCTACCTTGCCAGATCAAACTCAACCTACAATTTTACCAATAACTGGATTAAATGATCATCATAATGACAATCATTAGGAGAATATAGAATGGTACAAACACCTAAAGCTAAAAAATGGAAAATGATAATCGACATCGATAAATGTACTGGTTGTCAGGCATGTGTATTAGCATGCCAGGCTGAAAACAATATACCATTTAATACAGATGCTTTATTTAATCAAAGCAGAGCATCTGAATGGATCAGAATAGAAAGATATTGGGAAGGAGAATTCCCAAATGTTAAGGCAAAATTCATGCCAGTCTTATGTCAGCATTGTAACAATGCTCCATGTGAACCTGTGTGCCCAGTTTATGCAGCGTATCATAATGATCAAGGTATGAATGTTCAGGTTTATAACAGATGTATCGGTACTAGATTTTGCCAAAACAACTGTCCCTACCACGCAAGATTTTTCAACTGGTTTGATCCATATTGGCCAGAAGGTATGGAAAATCAATTAAATCCCGATGTAACCGTTAGAAGCCGTGGTATTATGGAAAAATGCACATTTTGTGTACAACGAATACGTAGAGCAGAAATTGATGCTGATATTGAAGGCCGCGCAAATGTCGACGGAGATGTAAACCCTGCATGTGTTCAATCTTGTCCTTCAAATGCATTACTATTTGGAGATTCTTTGGATCCAGATAGTAGATTAAGTAAAAAATTAGACGATGCGCGCAAGCATACTCTTTTAGATCATTTAGGAACAGAGCCTAATGTAATATACTTGAAAAAAGTTGATGAAGATTATGTTGATAAGGGGGGACATCATTAGTAGTTCACACCACGCACATCCACCAGTAGTGCCCGCAAATGAGTTTATAACTGATTTTACAGCATGGCACAATAAACCTAAGCCAAGTTTGAATAAAGCTATTCTAGCTTTTGGAGTACTAACTTTTCTAGGTGTTCTCGGGATTGTTATAAAACTTTTTACAGTAGGGCTAGAAAACAGAAGTGATTGGGGCTACTTAGCAGCGATAACAGCTTTCTTGTTCTCAACAGCAGGATGTACACCGTTTGTTGTTCTTGGACTACGTATGATTAAGGCTCATTGGCGACGACCAATAGCAAGAATAGCAGAATCATATTCGTTAGTTACGGTAGTAACGTTTTCACTTGTATTGCTGCTCTTATTCCTTATTCCTTCATCTCAAAACAGACGAACAATTTGGTTCCAAAATGATCATATAGGCACAGTAGGAGCCATACCATTTACTCCTCATTTATATGTGATTATAGGTATACTATGTATGGTTTTAGCTGGGTTAGGGCTATGGTGGCTATCATTGAAACCTGATCTTCGTCTCTTTAACAACCTTAAAAAAACTGACAAACCAACCAATAAATCATGGGTGGGTAATTTAAAACAATGGAGAGTACATAACAAGGGTTTAGCTTTTCTGGGTGCATTTTTCTTTTTAACTTTTATTTGGGCGATAACCTTATATTGTGTAGATTTGTGTATGTCTCTCGTACCTGGATGGAGAGATGCAATCTTTCCTGTCTATCAAACCCTATCAGGAATCCAGGGTGGACTTGCAACTGTAATACTATCCATGTATTTCTTGCGACGATTTGGAGGATTTGAAAAATACATCTTTATGGAACATTTTTGGGCAGCAAGCAAACCGTTACTGGCTACATGTTTACTTTGGTTTTATTTTTGGTTCTGTGCTTTCATAATATTTTGGTATGGACGTATGCCTATTGAGCAAGACCTACTTCAACTCATTATGTTCGGCCCATATAATATTGCATTTTTTATAGGTTTTTCATGCTGTTTCCTTATTCCATTTTTAATACTGGTATGGAACTTTGTAAGAAAAACTGTTTGGGGACCTCCTGTTGCTAGCGCAATTATTATAGTAGGTTGTTTCTTTGATAAAGTGCGATTATATGTTTCATCGTACTCAGTACAAGATGATTTAGCATTACATGCAATCACTGAAATACCTGCAACTATTTTGCCCAATCTCACCGATTTACTAATAATAATTGGTGGTATTTCATTACCGATATTCATAATGCTACTAAGCACACGACTATTTCCAATAATCTCAGTTTGGGAAATGGTCGAGGGATTACGACTAACAAAAATGACTAAATATTTACGTACAGAACTTCGCGTTCTAGGTAAGCCAGAATAATAAAGGACTACTAATAATGCAAGAACGAGTTTTTCTACCAAATAAACAAATAAACGATGATCTACTAAAAGGGTCTTTTGAAACTCCTTGGTGGTACCTAGCATGGATGGGATTATTTGCAGCATTAACCGCTTGGGGTATGTTTGCTTTTGGTTATGCAATTAACAAAGGCCTAGGTGTGACTGGGCTAAATAGACCTATCATGTGGGGATTTTTCTTAACTGATTTTATTTTTTGGGTTGGTATTAGTCATGCAGGTGTTATGTTGTCTGCAATTCTAAGACTTGCTAAAGCTGAATGGCGACGTCCAGCTACAAGAGCTGCAGAACTTTTAACAGTGCTATCACTTATGGTCTCTGCGCTACACCCAATCTTTCATTTAGGTAGGCCTTGGAGATTTTATTGGCCATTCCCATATGATTTCTCAAGAGGAATATGGCCAGATGTACGATCTCCTTTAGTATGGGACCCACATGCGATTTTTACCTATCTTATCGGCAGTACTTTATTTGTAATAATTGCATTAATACCAGATATTGCAGTATTACGAGATAAAACTAAAGGTGTTGCAAAGGTTTTCTATGGTGCTCTAGCTATGGGGTGGAGAGGAACACCGCGACAATGGAAAATACAAATTGTTGCAGGGTTTTTACTATCTGGACTACTTTTACCAGTTTTCGTTTCAGTGCATAGTATTGTTGCTTGGGACTTTGCTGTTAATATTGGTACAGAAGGTTGGCATGTAACTATTTTCGCACCATATTTCGTTATTGGTGCAGTGCATTCAGGAGTTTCTGGTGTTGTTACAATGTTAATTTTACTAAAGTGGATGTTTAAATGGGATGACTATATACGACAGGAACATCTGGAATCCCTAGCCAAATTGTTAATAGTTATTGCTACTGTATGGTTTTACTTCTTTTTCTTGGAATTTATATTTGCGCTTTATAATCTAGAAGACCAAGAAATTGCACTCAGAGAGTTACAATCATTCACTTGGCCGTACAACCTAATAGCTTTCATTTTCTTGTTCTTCGGCTACCTAATACCAGTACCATTATGGCTATTCCGAAGAGTTAGGAGAAACTGGACAGCTATGTTTATAACTTCAATAATGGTGAACATAGGTATGTGGTGTGAAAGATTTTTAATAATTGTCCCAGGACTAGCTAGAAAAACAAATTTCAACTTTAGTTGGGGAAGTTACACACCAAGTTGGGTAGAAATATCCATAGTTGTTGCGTGCTTTTCGTTAATCTTTTTATTGATAATGTCATTTGCTAAAGTTTTCCCTCTAATACCACTTTTTGATATTAAAGAAGGACAAACACTTAGTGATGAGATTCAAATAGGAAAAAGAACTGTACCTGCTCTAAGAGTAGAAGAATGATTTATAAATTTTAGGAGATTAAAATGGCTCAAATGTTAGCTTTATACAAAACTGCTGAATCAGCTGCACAAGCAACTGAAGCACTTGATGGTGCAGGAGTTACAAATGAAGAATGGGATGTTCTAACAGATGCTCCATACCCTGAAGGGGCTTTTGGGGAAAAAGATCCAGAACACAAACTTTACGTATTTCCTTTTATGGGAGCTTGTATAGGTTTTACTTTAGCAATGATTGAAACAATCGGTACTCAAACAGCTTATCCACTTGTAACTGGTGGTAAACCAATTTTTTCTATGCCAGCCATGACAATTATCGCATATGAATTGACTATGTTAGGAGCAATAATTGCAACTGTTCTTGGAATTTTATTTGAATCTCGAATTCCAAACCCATTTGCAGGAATTTACGATGAAAGAATTACTGAAGGATATATAGGTATCACTATAGTATGTGATGAAGACAAAATAGAGTCTCTGGAAACATTGTTCAAATCAAATGGTGCTGAAGATATTATTATAGAGAAATAATTGTACAAGTTATAAGGAATAATCAGTGGTAAATATTTCTAAAATACTAAATAAGATAAATATATTAAATATAAAGACAGTTATTATGTCTTCTATATTCATGCTGTTTGTTGCTGGTTGTGGGGAACCACCTCCTACATATCCACTTGATATATTCCCTGAAATGCATTACAACCAATCCTACAAAACTCAAGAGCCTCCAGCATTGACTGCTCCTTCCGATTCAGTCCCTATAACCGGGAAAGAAGTGATATACACATTAAAAGAAGCTCAGGCTTTAACTAACCCTGTAGAATACAGTCGTGATACTGCTCACAAAATATACACAATTAACTGTAGTGTTTGTCACGGAACGCAAGGATTAGGTGATGGCCCCATGAGAGCAAAGCTTGAAGCTGTTGCTAAAGAAGATTGGTTTTATGGAACAAAAGGTAATCTCCCAGCTAATCTTTCTTCAAATGGTTCCACTGTTGCTAAACCAGACGGAGAAATATACCAAACTCTTACCCTTGGTTATGCCGGTGCATATGGCCTACCTCACAAAATATCTCCAATTATGCCTGCATTCAGAACCTATTTAACTCCTGAAGAACGATGGCAACTTGTACACTATATTCGAAATGAGTTCCAAAAGTAGACAAATATTAATAGAGTATTTTGTTGGAAACATCTTATTACAAAGATAAAAGATTAATGTTAATGAAATCATTCTTGTTATGTTTTTTAATTTTCACTATAAGTTGTGGAATTGAGGAAACAAACGAAGAAGTAGCACAAAGAATCGACAGAACCTTAATGTGCCCTGTATGTCCAGCAGAAACTCTTGATCAATCACAATCAGAATTGGCCAAACAAATGAAGTCTGTCATTCGTATTCAATTATCAGAAGGTAAGACAGATCAAGAAATAATAGACTATTTTGTTCAAAGATATGGAGAAGAAGTATTATCCTCTCCTCCTAAATCGGGATCGAATTTGATAGCCTGGGTCACACCAGTTGTTTTATTAATTTTTATCACTCTAATTATATCAATCAGATTGATAAAAAAATCTATTATTAGAAAAATTGAAATATAAAATGAAATTGATAGTATAATTAATTTATGGCACTAATTGGCACATCGTTAATATATATAAGTCTAGTAGCTACATTATATGCACTTGTTACATCAGTAATAGGTGTCAGGCTAGGGAACAATAAGCTTAATCTTAGCTCCAGTAACACTGTACAACTTTTGTCTGTCTTTCTTTTAGCTGCCACTCTAATTTTAGTTGTATCATTTGTAAACAACGATTTTGGGATTAGATATGTATCAGACCATAGCAGCTTAGCCATGAAACCTATATATACTTGGGTTGCTTTTTATGCGGGAAATGAAGGTTCACTTTTATATGTAGTTGTTGTTTTTGCTGTGATGTGTGCTATTTATAACATGTCAAAATCTGCAAAATTCTTAAAAGGAACAAACATTATATTAATGTCTATTATGGCATTTTTTGTATTAATTTTATCAACATTAGCAAATCCTTTTGTAGAGAACATTTTTGTTCCAGAAGATGGTAGGGGGATAAATCCATTACTTACTCACCCTGGTATGTTTTTTCACCCACCAATGTTAATGGCAGGATTAATTGGAACTGCAATCCCATTTGCTATAGTCAATGGTCTACTAATTACTAAAAACAACATTGATCAACAAATTGATCTAATACGCGTTTGGGTGATAGTTATATGGGCAATTCTTGCAATTGGTTTATTACTAGGTTCTTGGTGGGCATATACAATCTTAGGATGGGGAGGTTATTGGGCCTGGGATCCCATAGAAAATGTTGCACTTATGCCATGGCTAACCTTAACAGGCTTCTTACATTCTATAATGGCGCAAAAACGTCGAGGAGTATTTAGAATATGGAATATCGTACTAATTGATATTGCATTCTGTTTATCATTGTTTGGAATATTTATAAACAGAGGTGGACCTGTCCCCTCTGTCCATTCTTTTGCCTCTTCTGATTTAGGGTGGATATTATTATTATTTATGTTCGTCGCGGTTTTATTTAGCATTATTACGTTAACATTAAGACTAAAGTTTGTTAGATCTAGTAATGAAATTGAATCCATATTGTCGAGAGAAGCATCATTCGTATACAACAACATCCTCCTATTAGGAGTAACATTTGTAACTTTCTGGGGAGTAATATATCCATTGATATCCGATATTACTCAAGGTAAAACTGTAACAGTCGCCGCACCATTTTATAATCAAATTAATGGGCCTTTGCTACTTACTTTACTGGCCCTTATGGGGATTGGCCCATTGTTACCATGGAGAAATTCTTCTGCAAAAACCTTATTACTAGCCACACGGACCCCTGCAATTATTTCAGTATTACTCGCGGGGCTACTATTTGTTTTAGGAATTACTAAAATTTACCCATTGGTAAGCTTTTTTATATGTACCTTCGTTTTAATATGTATTATCAGAGAATTTATTTCTGGAACGATAATACGATTCAAACATGGAGAGAATATTTTCAAATCTTTCATTAGTTTTATTGCTTCTAACCGTCCTAGATACGGGGGATACATTGTACATATCGCTATAATTTTATTAGCTATAGCTGTGACGGGATCTAGTTTTTATAAATTACAGAAGGATATAGTGTTATCTAAAGGAGAACAAACTGAATTAGGAGAATATACCATCAAATATATTGACTCAAGTACTGTACAATATAGTGATCGTTCAGAATTATTTCATGACTTAAAAGTCGAAAAGGATAACAAAACGGAAGACATTGTTTCATGGCAAGCATTTTATCCTAAACAAAATGTTACCACTGTCCGCGCAGCTATAATCTCTACATTACTACACGACGTATATATAATATCAACTGAAACAACAGAAAACGAAGAAGTCGTATTCCGTATGACTATTAATCCATTAATATGGTGGATGTGGCTTGCTGGACCAATATTGATATTAGGCTCATTAATAGCATTATGGCCAGAAAATTCTAAAGAGCAGGAATATTTATGACCGAGACAACTTATGCAGTAACAATAATAGCGTCAGTATCTTTTGTTGTGTTTATTATTTACCCATTACTTAAAGGAGAAAAAACATCTATCAATAATATTGATAACTTCTCAATAAACCCTTTAGAAACATTAAAAGATAATCTTAACAATCCAGATATTTCTCAATCTGAAGAATCTATAGAAATGATAAAAGAAAGTATTGTATTTCTTGAAGGTATCGACAAAGAATATGAAACGAAAATTAAGGAATTGATGATCCCTGATAAAAAGAGAAAGTATATTCTTTGTTTAAAAGATGATTGTTACACGCCTATTAAAAACTTCACAAAAAAATGCCCCACATGTTCAATACCAATAAATAAAGAATCGTTTAATTTATGATAAGACACAATTACACAATAATATACTTTTGGATTATTCTTGCATTTTTTCTCGGAACTGTAACTACTGTAACTGCAGATGATAAGCGCACTATTCAAGGTCAAATAACACTAGTTAAAGGAAATATGGAAATACCTCTGGAAGAAGTAGAGCTAAATATTTTTATTAGCCCTTATCAAGACGATATGAGTATAATCCGAACTTTAACTGATACCGCTGGTGAATTCAAAATTGAAAATATATTAACATCGAATTCATTGATACTAATCAATTTTTCTTATGATAATATCGATTACTCACAACCAGCAGAACTCACTGATTCTGCTGAAAAAATACAAATTAAAGTATATGAACAAAAAAGTGATTATTCTGAGATCAGTATTAAATCACAAAGTATGATCATTGTGGATGTAGACCCTTCAAATGAAATCCTTTCTATAATGGAAATGGTTAATATTCATAACCCTACACAATATACTATTGTCCCTGATTCTGAATCTGTGATGAGCTTGTTGAGATTCTCATTACCAGAACAATACTTCGATTTAGATATACAATCCAGTCTACCAATAGGGAATGCTATTGAGGTTAATAAAGGTTTTGGAATGACTAATCCAATCCCTCCAGGGACAAATGAGGTTATCTATTCATATCGAATTATTTATGATAAAAAACCATACCAAATCAACAGAAAAGTTTCTTATCCTATCGATAATTTATTAGTATTGATACCCGATGGTATTGGATCTATCAATAACTCTTCAAGTGCTTTTAAAGTACAAGGAATAGCTAATATTGGATCAAGAAATTATAACCAATATGAATTTGGAGATTTTAAGAATGCTGAGACCATAGATATCATTTTTGATGATTTACCATCAATAGGAATTTTTAAAAAACTAATTCAACATCTTGGCAATAATCCTTTGACATTTATTCCAATAGCTTTAGGTATTATAACAATAGCTGCTCTAATTATTTATGTGGTTCTATCAAGACACAAATCGCTATCAACAATGTCAGAAACTGATATACTTTCAATGATAGCCAACCTTGATAATACTTATCAAAATGGTGATATCAATGAAACTATTTATTTAAATAAAAGGGCTCACCTAAAAAACATACTTCTCGATAAAGCCTCTAAGAATTTATTGCCTGAAAATGAAATTTAATTTTTCACTAACACATATAATTTCTCTCATATTAATTGTTTTTTTCATCATAATAGTTGTATACATATTAGCCTACGGACTATCCAAAAGTTCTGGAAATACAGGAGCATTTGGTATAAATGAAACATATAACAAAATCGATCTAGATAATATACCCGTAACTGAATTTACAGTAACTGAACTAACGGGGGAAAAATCAAAACTAGACATATCTTCGAACGGTAAATCGGTTACCATGGTAGATTTTTGGAATTCATGGTGTCAGCAATGTATACAAGAAGCAGAAGAATTACAGCAATCTTATAAAAATTTATCTAATAAAAATATTCAATTTATAGGCGTTGCTATTTGGGACGATCTAGGTGCAATAAAGTCTCATATAAAAGAGTACGAAATAAGTTACCACAATGTAATTGATGAAGAAGGCATGGTCGCTATTGAGTTTGGTGTAACAGGTATACCTGAAAAATATTTCATTAATTCAAATGGGGAAATTATTATGAAAATTTTAGGACCAACTACATCTGAGCAGTTAGAATCTGTTATTTCAGAAATCATTCTAACAAATAATTCAATTTAACCAATAAACTTTAAAATGACCCCTAATTTAATTAAAAGATGTGGTATGATCTTTTTATTAGAATATAGGAGGTATATTAAATGGGAATATATAGGGATTCTCTACAACCATACCAGCCAGAAGGGCTTTTCAATATACTAACCAAAACTGCTCAAAAAATGCCCAATAAGGTAGCAATAGTTGATATCGACAGGTCATATACTTATTCGGAATTTGAAAACTACGTTAATCAATTCGCTAACACCTTACTGCAAATGGGAGTAACCAAAGGAGATCGCGTGGGTATACTATCTCCAAATTGTGCTGAATTCGAAATATCGTTCTTTGGTATTATAAAAAGTGGTGCTACAGTTACAACAATTAATTCTGGCTACAGAGAACTTGAAATCGCTCATCAACTAAATAATGCAGAAGCGACAATAGTTATTGTTCATGAAGAACTTACAGAACTTTTAGAATCCGCAAGAAGTGAAATACCTTCTATAAAAACTATTATTCCAATAACAAAAAATCGTTCTACCGAAAATTCATTTTGGGATTTAATTTCAAAAAATTCTAATGAAGCTCCAAATATTTCTATAGATCCATATAATGATCTCGCTGCGCTACCATACTCAAGTGGTACAACAGGACTAACTAAAGGTGTAATGCTAACTCATGCTAATCTTCATAGTAATGTCAGACAATTGATAGAAAGACCAAAGGAAGGATCTGCTGTCGATGAGAAAGATGTTGTCTTAGTGCATCTCCCTCTTTTTCATATTTATGGAATGAATGTTTTAATGTCAGGAACAATTGCTGTAGGTGGAACTCAGGTACTTATGGGGCGATTTGATATGGACTTATTCTTAGATATTATCGATAAACATAAAGTTACTTTTCTTTATACTGTTCCACCAATTGCTGTTGCTTTAAGTCAATACCCTTCAGTCAAGAACTTCAATATTAGTTCATTGCGAGCAGGGTTTATTGGAGCTGCCCCATTGTCCGGAGAATTACAATCACGATTATCTGAATTATTGCAGTTCCCAATAGCTCAAGGATACGGCTTGACGGAATCATCTCCAATTACAAATGTTGATTTTATTGAATCAGATCTTATCAGACCAGGTTCAATTGGTCCTGCTGTTTCAGATACTGAAGAAAAAGTAGTAGATGTTGATGATGAAAATATAGAAATGCCTTCGGGTGAAGTAGGGGAACTCTTGATTCGAGGTCCTCAAATAATGCAAGGATACTATAATAATCCAACAGCTACAGCTGAAACAATAACTAGCGACGGTTGGCTCAAAACCGGAGATATAGTAAAAATGGATAAAGATGGATATGTCTGGATATTGGATCGTAAAAAGGAATTGATCAA
Source organism: SAR202 cluster bacterium (assembly GCA_009392515.1). Classification (NCBI taxonomy): domain Bacteria; kingdom Bacillati; phylum Chloroflexota; class Dehalococcoidia; species SAR202 cluster bacterium. Next base: position 17,986 of record VFGE01000046.1, read on the forward strand.
ATATAAAGGCTTCCAGGTACCTCCAGCTGAGCTCGAGGGTATATTATTAGAGCATGATGCAGTTTCTGACGTTGCTGTCATTGGAAAATTAGATATGGAAGCTGGTGAAATCCCCAAAGCATTTGTCGTAACCAAACAAGGGCATGAAGTGAGTGAAGATGTCTTAATGGAATTTGTTGCCCAGAAAGTAGCAACCTTTAAGAGAATTCGAGAAATAGAGTTTATAGATACTATACCTAAAAACCCCTCAGGGAAATTACTACGAAGAGTATTAAAAGATCAGGAAAGATCAAATTCATAAAACAAGGAGAAGTTTGTTATGGGTTGGTCAATGCATCATAAAACAGGTCTGATTTATGAAGATAAAAGTAAATACTTTGACGGCTATACATTAATAACTGGAACAGGGGGAGGGCTATCTTCTGACTCTCTAGCAGTCCTAATTGATATGGAAGGTAATGTCATTCATTCTTGGCATTCTCAAAGAGGAATACGTTATGGACATCTTCTTGATAATGGGAACATGCTTTGTAGATTAAGACATCCTGAATATCTTGCGGGACATATCAGGCCAATGGGAGGATCGGGTAGAGGAATCATTGAAATAGACCCAAAAAGTAATGTTGTATGGGAATACTACAATGATTATTACCACCACGATCATTACAGATTAGAAGACGGCACAACAGCTGTTCTCACATGGGAAGAAGTAAGTGACGAAGTTAGATCAAAAATCAAAGGGGGAATAACACCTGATGATTATCCAGATCAATTATTTGGAGACTGTATAGAAATTATTGATAAGAGTGGGAATGTTTTATATAAATGGAATAGTTGGGAACATTTGGATTTTAACGAAGATGTAATATGCCCATTAGAAACCCGAAGGGAATGGACTCACGGAAATGCTATTGGGTATGGAGGCGAAGGGAAATTTCTTGTTAGCTACAGAAATATCAGTATGATAGCATTATTAGATATTAAAACTGGTGAGTTTGATTGGAAATGGGGAAATACCATATTATCACACCAACACAGCCCCTCTTTATTACAAAACGGAAATATATTGGTCTTTGATAATGGTTGCCATAGACAAGGGTTGCCGTTTTCCAAAATTATTGAGATTAATCCGAATACTAATGAAATTGAATGGGAATATACTGGAGACCCATTCATTAGTTTTTTTAGTTCCAATATTAGTAGTTGCGAGCGGCTTGCAAATGGTAACACCTTAATTACAGAAGGTGCGCCCGGAAGAATATTTGAAATCACTTATGACAAAGAAATAGTATGGGAATATATAAATCCTTTTGAGGTAAATGGAGAGGCTCCTATACCTAAAAATGCTATTTTTCGATCCCACAGGTATGACAAAAATCATCCAGCAATCAAAAAAATCTTAGGATAAATATGTTTAGAAAATCAAAATATCTCTTAATAGCTATTCCACCTTTATTACTGTATTATGGGGCAAAATATTTATTAAATGGAGACTTGATTGGTATAATTTTCGATTTTATAGGGTAGGGTAGTATGAGTAAGAAAATAGAATACTTTTGTACTGGGTGTGGTAAATACTTCGATGAAATATCAGATTCTTTTGTATGTCCTTCTTGTGGATCTACAGTAAGGGTTTCATTCAAACAACTCCATAATCCAGCTCCAAAAGATATTGTTTTTGAAGATTTTCTCAACATTACAAACCCTTTAGAAAATCCATCTACTCAAATATCTATGGGAGAAGGGAATACTCCATTTATTGAACTACCGTTTATTAGTGAACATCTCCAAATAAGACGTTTAACTGCGAAATTAGAATACCAAAATCCTACCGGATCATTTAAGGATAGAGGATCTTCAATGCTAGTTTCATATTTGAAAGAAAAGGGTCATACGAGCATTATTGAAGATTCCTCAGGTAATGCAGGAGCTTCTATTGCTGCGTATGCAGCAAAAGCAGGGATACATTCAATTGTTTTTGTCCCGTCTACTACTTCAAGAATCAAAACAAGACAATTAGAGTTATATGGAGCTGAAGTCAGACTTACTGACGGTCCTCGTGATAATTCAGCAATTGCTGCAGTAGAAGAATCTAAAAAAGGAAACTCCTTTTATGCATCCCATAATTTAAACCCTTTCTTTATGGAAGGTACCAAAAGTTTCGCTCATGAAATCTATAAATACTTTAATAATGAATTACCAGATCAATTATTACTTCCGGTAGGGAATGGGTCGTTTTTTATTGGTATATGGAAAGGGTTTGAAGAACTTGCGTGGGCATACCCAAATACATTTAAAAAGCCACTTCTAAATTCTGTACAATCAACAACAATTCAACCGATAACTTCTTCGATAAATAATTCATCATGGATACCTGATACCTCTAAAGCTACAGTGGCTAGTGGTATAGCAGTATTTAATCCTCCCAGAAAACATGAGATTGAACAAATAACCTCAGTAAATCAAGGACAATCTGTCGCTATAGAAGATAGTGAAATGGAAAGATGGCAACAAATCTTGGGTTCAAAAGAAGGAATATATTGTGAAGTAACTTCTGCTTCACCATTTGCAGCTCTAGAGTATCTAGTCAAAAATAATATGGTAGATAGAGATCAACATTTCTTAATTCCAATTACTGGATCAGGATTAAAAGATCCTATTAATTAGATCTGCTAATTAGTCCTTTCAGCATAATCTATATATTTCGTATCACCAACAGAAGATATTACGAGTTTTTGGCTATATCCTGTTTGTGAATTTTCACTAACATGTTCTGTAGTAGAAACCTTTACTTCATCAGGATTGATATCATTAATCAATGCTTCTTTAATTGGCCTGCCATCAAATGAAGTTTCTGTATTTATACCTAAAATATGTAAAATAGTTGGCGTTAGATCTATATTTCCTGTAGGTGTTGAGCATGTAATCCCTTTTTTAAAACTAGGGCCAAATGCACCTAAGACATTATTCATTTCATGTTTACTTATTGATCCATGTGTTCCAAGATCAACATCTCCCCCAGTACTGTAAATCATTCCAGGATAACCAGCTTTGTTTTTCTCTGAATTCCAATGAAATGACATCGCTATATCCGGACAACGAGGCCCTTCAATTCCTATCAAATCCGTTGATAATACCCCTTCAAACTCTCCAACCTTAGAAGAAGAGAATAATGGACCACACCATTCAAACTCCATTAAGGTATTAATTAATTTCTGAGTAATCTCTCTATCAGAATTTTTAACATAAAATAATGCACTACCTCCATTAGGAGCTATAAGAACTGAATCATCTTCTTCATTTTGCAATAAACCAGCTGTTATTAATTCTTTACGTACATCAATAACTTCTTGAATTGTCGAATACCCGTGATCAGAAATAACTATTATATCTGCATCCTTTGACTTATCATTATTTCGTACACGCTCGACTAGTTCTCCAAAATGTTGATCAGCAAAACGAATTGCAGCTGTTCCTATTTCATTGCCAACTCCATCAGCATGATGTGATTTATCTGGATCTGAAAACCAAATCAATCCTACTATAGGATCAATTTCTGGTATAAAATATTCAGTCATCATGTCGACACATCGTTTTAATCTTTTCTCATTTGGAACAACTTCAGGTGCCCACTCGCCAAATTTTGATATTAATGTTTTTTCTAAATCATATGGTAGGGTGAATTCTGGGTTAACAACTGCACCACCATTCTTATGAGCATTAGGATTTTGTAAAAATGAATTTCCAGTAGTACCGGCTCCTACAGCAATAAATTTTTCACCTGCTTCTGATAAAATATCTCCTATATTTTTTACATAAAGAACATCTCCAAGTTTTGCTCTTATTTGTTCGAGTACAGGTTGAAGTACCGAGAACACTGAATTAGGATCGTAATCTCGCATTACAACCATATTTGCAGCAATTCCATGCGATCCTGGAGTCCTACCAGTAAACATTGAGGTCGAATTAATTCTTGTTACTGACGGATACACTGCATGGTGGTTTGAGAAAGTAACTCCATCATGCAAATATCCATATAAGTTTGGCATTAAATCTTTATTGATTTGACTTGGCTGTAATCCATCAAATGATACTACTAAAACTTTCATTGTAATCATCCTTTTTAATTTCAGATAAATTAAGAGAAATTAAATGTATTATATATGTTTATTTTGATTAAATTTATATTAATATACGTAATTATCATAACAAAAAGGAGTAAAAAGCTATGACTAATGATAAAGTCGTAAATAATAGCTACGAATTACTGAAGTCAAAGTATTCTGATTCTTTTGATAACAATGCAAAAAAAGATATAGAAGATATTATTTCCCAGTTATATGAAATTTCAGAAACTCTCAAGAAATATAAACTTGATCATGACATTCAACCATTTAATGCTAAACCCTTAGAGTAATACTATGGAATCAAACACTTTTCTATACAAATCAATTAGAGATCTATCTAAACGAATTCAGAAAAAAGAAGTAAAACCCTCAGAAATTGGGAAATATTTTTTCAATCGTATATCTTCACTAGGCCCAGAACTGAATTCAGTTGTTAGTCTGCTACCTGAATTAGCTGAAAAGTCATGGGCTTCTGCAGATAAACAAAATGAAATCAAAACAATACTTCACGGAATACCTTATGGAATTAAAGATTTGATCTCTGTCAGTTACAAAGATACAGGACTATCAAATATAGATTCTCCGCCAACAACTTGGGGTGCAAAACCTTTGGCCAATCAGAAGTTTGAAGGTACTGCAACGATTGTTAAACGTCTAAATAGGGATAAAGCTATACCATTAGCTAAATTAGCAATGGTAGAACTTGCAGGAGGTCTGGGTTATAAACAACCAAATGCTTCTCTAACAGGACCTGGATTGAATCCATGGGACACTTCAAGATGGACTGGTGGATCATCTAGTGGGTCTGGTGCTGCAGTTGCTGCAGGATTAGTTCCTTTTGCATTAGGAACTGAAACATGGGGATCAATATTAACTCCGGCAGTCTATTGTGGTATTACTGGTCTGCGTCCAACTCTCGGTCTTGTAAGTAGGAATGGCGCTATGGCTTTAAGTTGGACTCTGGATAAAATCGGCCCCATGTGCCTCACTGCAGATGACTGTGGAATAGTGTTAAATTCTATTTCTGGATATGACCCAAAAGATTCATCTTCTTCAAGAAAAAGATTTTCCTACGATCCGGAATTTAAAATAAATAACAAACCTAAATTAGCTATTATTAAAGGAATATTAGAAACTTGTGATAAAGATGTTAAGGATAACTTCAATGCATCTGTAAAAATATTATCTAAATTTACTGAAATAGAAGAAATAGATCTCCCGGAATATCCGTATGAAATAGTTACAAGAATTATATTATTCTCAGAATCGACAAGTGCCATGGAAGACTTTATCGATGATGATCTGGCACAATCATTAACTGCACCTGAAGATAGGTTTAGTATCTTTCCTCGAACATTGATTAGTGCTAAAGATTACATTAAAGCTCTCAGAATGAGAAAAGTGATTGTAGGTATAGTTTCAAATATATATAAACAATATGACGCAATTATCGCACCTACAAAACCATCAACTGCGCCACCATCTGAAGGCGAATTCAGAGGATCTGTACGTTCTGGATACGACCCAATGGGTAGTATCGGAAACCTTACTGGATTACCAGCAATATCTGTCCCTAATGGATTCGGAATACAAGATAATTTACCAACAGGTTTCCAAATAATGGGGCAGCCTTTTTCTGAAAACTTATTAATAAGTATTGCCAAAGAGTACCAAAACGTAACAAAATGGCATTTAGAACATCCAAAAAAATATAGCGGAGGCTAAAATGACTACAAGTAATAGTACTGTAGAAAAGTTAGAAAAAGCTACACAAAACACCTACGATGCATTGATTGTGGGTGCTGGTTTTGCTGGGATGTATATGTTGTATAAATTAAGAAACCTAGGATTCACTGCAAAAGTAATTGAAGCAGGCGACGGTGTTGGAGGAACATGGTACTGGAACAGATATCCTGGTGCCAGATGTGATGTATGGAGTATGGAATACTCCTATCAATTTTCAGAAGAACTTCAACAAGAATGGGTATGGAGTCAAAAATATGCTCCACAACCAGAAATACTTAAATATGCAAATCATGTTGCGGACAGATTTGATCTCAGAAAAGATATCATCTTCAATACAAAAGTACTATCCGCAAAATATATAGAAGAAACAAAAACCTGGATAATAAAAACCGACGATAATCAGATCTTTAATTCTCAATTTTGCATTATGGCAACTGGTTGTCTTTCAACTCCCAACAAACCTAAATTCAAAGGTATTGATGATTTCAAAGGCCCTTGGTACCACACCGGACAATGGCCTCATGAAGGTGTTGATTTTACAGGTAAACGAGTTGGCATAATTGGAACTGGTTCTTCTGCTATCCAATCCATACCTGTCATTGCTGAACAGGCAAAACAACTATTTGTTTTTCAACGAACCGCAAATTATACAATACCAGCTCATAACAGAGATCTTGACCTAGATTTTATAAATGAAATTAAAAGTGATTATCAGGGACTTAGAGAGCGAGCTAAACTCAATAGGGGAGGTACAGCTGCACTGAGATTAAATGAAGTTAATGCAATCGATGTTAGTGAAGAAGATCGAATAAGACAATATCAAAAACGATGGGAAGAGGGTGGAGTTCCTTTTATGGGTTCATTTCAGGATCTGCTCCTGAATCCAGATTCCAACAAAACTGCTGCTGACTTTGTTAAATCTAAAATTGATGAAATCGTAGACGATCCAAAAATTGCAGAATTACTGAAGCCTAAAAACATCATTGGTTGTAAACGATTATGTGTTGACACTAATTATTACCAAACATTTAATCAGTCTCATGTAAAACTAATTGATGTGAGTGAAACAAAAATTGATTCAATTACTGAAAAAGGGATAAAAGTTGGAAAAGAAGAATATGAAGTTGATGCAATAGTATTTGCTACTGGATTTGATGCCATGACTGGAGCATTAAAAAATATTGATATCATTGGGACTAATAACCAAACCCTGAATAATAAATGGGAAGATGGCCCAAGAATGTATTTAGGATTATTAGCAAAAGGTTTCCCTAATCTTTTTACTATAACAGGACCAGGAAGCCCATCAGTTTTGAGCAATATGTTACCTTCGATTGAACAACATGTTGACTGGATAAGCGAATGTATTCAATATCTTAATGATAATGAGTTCACTCAAATAGAACCTACTATGGAAGCTGAAGAAGAATGGATTTCTCATGTGAATGAAGTTGCTGGAAAATCTCTGAGATCAACATGTGACTCCTGGTATGTAGGAGCAAATATTGCTGGCAAACCACGTGTATTTATGCCATATATTGGCGGTGTGCCTGCTTATAGAGAAAAGTGTGAAGAAATCGTATCTAACGGATACGAAGGTTTTAATCTTACTTAAACAGAAATAAATGGAGGAGTAATGGGAACATCTCGAATGTACACAGATAGTAACGGAGATACCAATTGGCAATCAATTGAGATCAATGATCATAAGGAATGGACTGATGGGTTTAATGCAAAAGATATAAAATTTGGCTATCGTCCGGCAAATGTAGAACAGGACTGGCATCCTGCTCCTCAAAGACAATTTGTAATCATATTATCCGGACAATTACAAATAACCTATCCTGATGGTACAAAAAGAGTTTTCGGAGAGGGAGAAGCAAGATTAATGGAAAATATCACTGGGAAAGGTCATAAAACTATGGCAATTGGTGATAAAGATTGTCTTACAGCTACTATAGTACTTGAAGATCAAAATGCTCCAATAGGTCTAATTTAATAAACATTTGAATGTTTAAACCTTTTGCAAATAGCTTTTATGGATGGAAAATTCTTAGTGGAGCTGTCGTTTGTCAGTTTGTTTCAATAAGTATTGGACAAATGGTAGCTGGAATTTTCCTTGATTCTATAACAAAAGAGCTTGATATCGCTGTATGGCAATTTTCAGCAACATTAGCAACTGCTAGTGTTGCTGGCGCATTCATCGTACTAACTATTGGGCCTTTAATTGATCGTCTAGGTTTAAGAAAAGTCATGCTTACGGGTATGATATTTTGCAGTCTGGGTCTATTTGGGCTTTCTCAATTATCAACCTTTATTCATTTTTTTATTTTTCAAATCATTACCAGTTCAGTTGGATGGATGTTATTTGGACCAGCGGTAGTAAATTCTGCAATAATAAAATGGTTCGTAGTAAGAAGGGGATTTGCCCTAGCTATAGGTTCTGTAGGTGTACCTTTAGCAGCGATTATCTCACCTATAATAATAACACCCATTGTAGACAACTACGGATTCAGAACCGGGTATATGGTACTAGCAATTGCTGTATTAATTATTATCACGCCTATTGCCTTAATGATGATACGTCAACCAGAAGATATCGGATTACTGCCTGACGGGATACCTTCAAACCAAGGATCTGATAACAATCTTTCAAAAATAGCCCTAGATAATCAACAAACATATACGCGTTCACAAGCTATAAAAACTTCTAGTTTCTGGCTTTTAGCTATTGGGTACGGACTAAACGCTGCGGCCTTAACCACTATTTCTCTTTATGCTATACCTTTTGCAACTGATATTGGATATACAAGGTCACTGGGAGCAATTGCTTTAAGCGTTAGCGGAATAGGAAATCTCAGCTCCAAAGTATTATGGGGATGGGGGTTACAAAGATTTGATGCAAGAAGGCTTGCAGGACTTGCATTATCCACCTCTGCAACAGGAGTTTTGTTAATGATTTTATCTAATAGTACACAAGAACAAATTTTTCTTCTCATAGGATTTTTCCTGTATGGATTTGGATTTGGTGCCACTATACCTGTAAGTGAATTTCTATGGTCGAGATATTTTGGAAGAAGGTATATAGCTTCAATACAAAGTGTCGGAAGACCAGTCACTGCAATACTGGCAATTATTGGCCCAATTGGGGCTGGAGTACTATATGACATATCATCTTCATATATAGTTGCGTTTTTCTTAGTTGCATGTGTCTATTTGTTGGGAGCATTATCTATCAATATCTCAAATAACCCTCCCAAATTACAAAATAATGCATAACGTATAATCTAAATATAAATTATTATATGAAAATATTAACTTTAAATTTACGAGGTTATTATGGCTAGTCTAAAAAGAAATAGTAAAGGTGAAATAGTATATGCAAGTGGACTTAGAGTAAAACAATCTACCTTTTATAAACCTAATCAATCTGAACTTTTCAAAATCAGCCGTAGTAAACTAAATGATTTTTTATCCTGTCCTAAATGCTTTTACTTAGATAGGGTGGTTGGCCTTGTTTCTCCTAGTATGCCTGGCTGGACTCTTAACACACTTGTTGACACTTTATTAAAAAAAGAATTCGATGAATGTAGAGAACTACAAATACCTCATAGAATATTTGAAAAATACGGACTATCACATTTAGTCCCTTTTAAGCATCCAGAGTTAAATCACTGGAGAAATGCTTTAACAGGAGGCGTTGAAACCCACATTCCAAATACTAATATAATTTTACACGGCGGAGTGGATGATATCTGGCAAGATACAACTAATGGGAACCTTATAGTCCTAGATTATAAATCACAGTCAAATAATTATCCGATCACACCAGAATCATATTTGTCAGGAATTTATCACCAGGCGTATAAAATGCAATTAGATGTTTATGGGTACCTCTTAGAAAAAAATGGATTTCCTGTTGCTCCAATCGGATACTTTTATGTATGTAACGCAAAAAGTGAAGTGGCTGGATTTTCTGGAATTATGGAATTTGAAGAAATATTAATTCCATACACTCTCGATTACTCTTGGGTTGAACCACAAATATTTAATATGTTAAATACCTTAAATTCAAAAACAATCCCTGAAGAAACTTTTGGCTGTGAAAATTGTGC
>VFGE01000047.1 GCA_009392515.1 SAR202 cluster bacterium
CAGGTCAAAAACAAATTTGGCTTAAAAACCTTGTTGGAGAAAAAATAGCTAAAGGGTATTTACAAGGTTCCATGTATGCCAAGTTTAAAGACTTATCTACAGGCAGACTTTTAGATTTAGTAGCTCCAGCTATGGCTATTGGACAAACTTTTGGTCGTTTAGGAGATGTTATTAATGGAGAACATATAAGTAGACAAACTGATTTAGCTTGGGGAGTAATATACTCGCATCCAGATAGTGGGTCTTTTACATTTCATGGACTTAATCCAAGTCATCCAGTAATAATATACGAAATGATATTAACTACAGTTGCTTTTATTGTTCTCTGGAACCTTCGTGGTCGCTTAGGCCCTCCAGGTATGATTTTTATTTCATACGCAATAATATATTCAATAGGTCGTTTTTTTATACAATTTATGAGACTAGATTCGGTATGGTTCGCTGGACTGCAGGAAGCCCATTTAATTTCCTTATTGGTATTGACAATATGTGTGCCTATATTAGCTTTGAGAGCTACTTGGACTAGCAGGTCTAACTAATTTTACTATGTCTTATATCTTGAATATTTAGATTCATACCTATATTCATGTTGCCCCCTCGTAAGGAAAATGAATATACAATATCTACTTTATCCCCTACCTCATAAGGTACCATCATATTATTAGATGCAAATGTATCCCATATAAAGTTATTTGATTTCAGTTGTATTAATGCCGCTCGGTTTCGTGACCCATATAGACGTTTCTTTTGAATAGTTAGATTGTTGCTCATAAATATAGGTTCAGGATTTTTTTCCCCAAAGGGACGTAACATGCCAATAATCTTTAATATTTCCTTGGGTAAGTCATCTAATTCTAATTTACAATCAATTTTAAGAGAATTATTTGTATCCTGAATATTATTTTCAATAGCATAATTACGACTTAATTCTCGTATTGTTTTTTTAAATAAGGAAATTTTTGAATTTTCGATTGTAAATCCTGCAGCTTGAGCATGACCACCGAATTTTTCAAATCCTCCTATTAACCCACCAGTTTTCTCAATAATATTTCCTACATCAAAGTTTTCTATACTCCTTGCACTACCTAGGCTATATTCTTCACCTTCACTGATCACGATTGCGGGTTTATTAAACCGTCCAGCAATTCTATTTGCTAAAAGTCCAATTATTCCCCAGTGAAAACTTTTATCCTGTGCAATATATATTGGTCCTGGTTCTAAGGAGCTCAGGGCTGTTTTAAATCCTTTTTGTGTTTCTTCTCGACGTAGAATATTATATTCTTCTATTTGTTTTGCTTTTTCTACGGCATCAGGATATTCATTGGTTGTAAGAATATCATAACTTAATTTTGGATCACCCATTCTACCGGTTGAGTTTAGGCGAGGAATAATATTCCAGGATAAATCTTTAACATTTAAGTAGGTATTTTTTTTTCCGGAAGCAATAGATAGCGCTTTAATACCCATTAATGGTTTTTGCCCTATAGATTTAAGTCCTTTATTTACTATACCTCTATTTTCACCTGTCAATGCTCCTATATCAGCTATAGTTCCCAAAGTTGCAAGAGAGTAAAGATCATCTAAAATACTTTTATCTAAGTCAAGTTTTTCTATAATTGATTCAGCAAGTTTTAATGCTAAGCCCGCACCAGTTAATCCCATAAAAGGGTATATTGAATCAGGTAATTGAGGATTAATTATAGCAGTTGCTTCTGGTAAAGCATCAAATGTTAAATGATGGTCTGTAACAATTACAGAAACACCTAGTTCGTTTGCATAATTAATTTCTTCTATTGCTGTTGTTCCGGTATCTACTGTAATGATAAGGTCGACCGATAGATCTTTTAACATTTTAATTGCATCTCGATTTAAACCATGCCCTTCAGTAAATCTATTTGGTATGTGGGGAATTATTGTAACTCCAGCAGCTTTAAAGGTTCTTCCTAAAATAGCTGTAGCACTTATTCCATCAACATCAAAATCACCAAACACACATATTTTTTTGTTGTCTCGAATTGCATTTGCTATATGATCTGTTGCTTTAGCTATATTTGGAAGGATTGAATGATTATTAATAGATTTGGTAGGATCTAGAAATGATTTAATTTCATCTTCTGTTCTTATATCGCGGTTATATAAGAGTTGTTGTAGTAATTTGGGGTAAGCTTCAGTTGTTAACAGCGCTTCATCAGAAATAATATTATGTATTTCCCATGCATATTTTGATGTTTCTAAATTATTAGACAAGAGCTATTCTTCATATTTTTTAAATATTAAGGATGAGTTATGGCCACCGAATCCTAATGAATTCGACATAACATGAGAAATAGTTTTATGTATTGAATTGTTTGCGGTGAAATCTAAGTCACATTCAGGGTCTTGGTTCGTGAGGTTTATAGTAGGTGGGATGATCCCTTTTTGTATTGATAGGATACTAAATGCTGCCTCCAAAGCAGCCCCTGCACCTAAAAGATGCCCTGTCATAGATTTCGTTGAACTTATTGGTACATCAAAAGCAGAATTTGTATAAACTTTTTTGATGGCCATAGTTTCAAATTTATCATTTAATGGTGTTGATGTTCCATGGGCATTAATATAATCAATATCACTAGGCTCAAGGTTTGCTTGAGATAAAGCTCTTCTCATAGCTTCAATAGCACCAGCACCTTCTGGATGTGGTTGAGTTACATGAAATGCATCTGAGGTCGCGCCATATCCTATAAGCTCTGCTAGAGGTTGTGCTCCCCTTTTGATGATACTCTCTTCACTTTCAAGAATTAATACACTAGAACCTTCACCCATTACGAATCCATCTCTGTCGATGTCGAACGGTCTACTAGCTAATGTGGGGTTGTCATTGTTTGTAGACAAAGCTTGACATGCATTAAATCCGGCAACTGCTAATGGACATATTGGAGCTTCAGCACCTCCAGTTATTACTATTTCGGCTTCGTCATTATTTATCAACTTCCATGCATTACCTAAAGCTTCAGCACCACTAGAGCATGAAGAAACTACACAAAAGTTTGGGCCTTGTGTGCCAAGAGCCATAGATATTTGACCAGAAGCCATGTCTGGTAACATCATTGGGATCAAAAAAGGGCTTATTCTTTTTGGTCCCCTCTCGTTTAAAACAGTTGCCTGAGCGTCTAAAGTACTTATACCACCAATACCACTCGCTATAATTACGCCTACTTTTTTTAAATCTGTATTTTCGAGATTTAAGTTTGATTGAGCAAGTGCTTCTTGAGCAGCTGACATAGCAAATTGTGAAAATCGATCTAGCTGCCTTGCTTTTTTTCTATCTATAAAGTCTGTAGCATCAAAGTTTTTTACCTCACATGCAATTTGTGTTTGAAATTCTGACGGATCAAAATGTTGAATTGTGTTTGCTCCTGATTTACCAGCTACCAAATTTTGCCAGGTAGTAGTTGTATCAAGTCCTAGCGGGGTTATCATCCCTATCCCTGTAATAAATACTCGTTTAGTCATAATTCCCTCCTAACCAATGTAATATGATAGGGATATCATTAATGTTTCTCAAGCAATATGTTATTCTATTTTTACTTTAATCCAGTTTTTTGCATTATTTATGTTTATTGACTGGATAATAATAGAATGGTAAATTTGTTTGTATTTGTGGTGAGTGTAGCCAAGAGGCCTAAGGCGCTAGTTTGTGGCACTAGAGATCGAGGGTTCGAATCCCTTCACTCACCCCATTTTTTTTCAAGTTTCATTGATATATAATTTTGAAATTTATTTTCCAAATTATTTTGTTCTGTAAAAATTCCTCTTTTAGCTATTGTGGTAGTGACACTGTTTCTTTGTTTCACTCCTCTTTGGATCATACAGTAGTGCCTTGCTTGAATAACTGTAATAACTCCTAATGGTTCTAAGTATTCATATATAGCTTGAGTTATTTGATTTGTTAATCTTTCTTGTATTTGTAATTTTTGACTAAATAAATCTACGATTCTAGAAAGTTTGGATAACCCTACTATTTTTCTTGTGTTGGGGTTAGGTATATATCCTATGTGGGTTAAACCTTTAAATGGTGCAATATGATGTTCACAAAGAGAAGAAAACTCTATTTTGTCTACGATAATCATATCCTCGGAATATTCTGGATATATATCTTCGGTAAGTTCAAATATAGTTTTAAGGTGTTGTACAGGGTTTTCTGTTGTTCCCTCAGTTTGAGTAAGAAGAGATTTTGCCCATCTTAAAGGAGTTTCTTGTAAACCTTCTCGATTAATATCTTCTCCAAGTTCAGCAAGAACTTCCTGTAGTAATTTAGAAAGTTTATTGATGTTTCGATGCTTTGACATATTTATTGTTTCGCAAATTTATCCATTTAACAAAGCAATTCCTACTGCGCCTGGCCCTGCGTGTGCTCCTATTGCTGGCCCGCATTGAGAAATTACAATATTATCAATATTGGTTATTTCTTTAACATCATTTGCGACTGATAATGCTTCTTGTTCATTAGTGGTATAAAGAACCGCCACACTTACAAGATTAGTTTGTTGTTGTAATATTTCTTGTAGGTAATTCATCCCTGCTTGTTTACTTCGTGTTTTTTTTACTCCTTCAACAGCTCCGTCATTCAAAGTTAAAATAGGGCGTAGCTTTAATAGGTTACCAACAAATGCCTGAGCTTTTCCAATTCTTCCACCTCGTTTTAAATACTCAATTGTGTCCAGCAAAATGAACACGTTAGAGTTCGAAAGTGCGTTTTTAGTGAGTGTAGATAGCTCATCAATCGACTTACCTTCTTGTGCTTGTTTGGCTGCCTCAATAACAACTAATCCGAGTGCAGTTGAAGCTAGTTGAGAATCTATTACTTGGATATTTCTATCGGATAGATTTTTTTGAGCCTGTAAAGCCGAATTATATGTACCACTTAGTTTTTCAGAAACATGGATAGAAAGTATATCTGATTCCTTTGGTATTGAGTTGTAAACTTCTAAAAACTGGTTTGGAGTTGGTTGTGAAGTTGTAGGGAAAACATCAGAATTTGTTAGTCTGTTATAAAATTCTTCAGCTTTAATTTCAACTCCATCAAGATATGATTCAATTCCAAAATTAACACTGCATGGTACGACATGTATATTAAGTTTATTAATAATTTCACTTGGTATATCACATGTACTGTCGGTTACTATTACTGTACTCATATTTATATCCTTACTTTTTATTCTATAGAAATAATTAAATCATATATTTCTTGATTTCCGCGAACAAATTCATTTTCATTCTGTGAATACTTATTATTAAATAATGATACTATTTCGTTTTCCATATTTGGGTTTATATTTGACCCAAAATATACAGTTATCATATTTTCTGGTGAAGGTTTTGTATAATTAAAGGTATCTTCAATAATATTTATTAATGATTTTCCCGAAGCTATTATTTCACCATTAACTATGCTTAAATAATCATTTTGGATTACTTTAACGTTATTAATAGTAATATCTTTAGTAGCTTTTGTAATTTCACAAGTAATAACATTCGTAACTGATTCTAAGATATTAATTTCATTTTCCTGATAAGAAAGCGTGCTATCAAATCCTAACAATCCACTTATACCAGCAGGAACTGATGTGGTTGGAATTACAATCACATTTGATTCTGAAAGTTTAGCTGCTTGTTTAGCGACTCCAATGATATTTTTATTGTTAGGGAATACAAATATGTTATCTGCATTACAAGCATTAATAGCATTTAAGACTTCTTCAGTACTAGGATTTTTAGTTTGTCCTCCAGGCATAATTATTGTTGTACCAAGTTCTTTAAAAATATCAATAAATCCTTCCCCATCAACAACCGCTACTATACCATTATTTATGTGATCACTTTCAATATTTGTTTGCGATGAGATATCATCAAAAAATTCAGCTTTTTGATCATCCATGTTTTGTATATTTATATCTGAAAGTGTACCGATTTCTTTTGATAATTCAAGAATTGGATCTGGGTCTTCAGAATGAACATGTATTCTAAATAATTTTTTGGCATCAACAATTACTACTGATGATGCGAGACTAGAAAATTTATTTTCCAGAGTAGTTTTAGTCATAGTTGGGTTATTAATAATAAATTGTATACAATTGCCAAATTCTTCATCATTAGTATCAAATATAAAGTTCTCTGCAATTGTTGAATTTTCAACTTGAATTTTTGAAGGAGTAGTATTATGTGTCCCATTAAAATAAGATTTCATGCCATCCATAATTGCTACAATTCCAAGTCCACCTGCGTCAACAACTTGCGCCTGTTTAAGTATAGGTAACAATTCAGGTGTGTAGTCAAGTGCCTCTTTAGCAGATTTGTATGCTTCGTCCCATATTTCTCTTATGTTATTTGAAATGTTGTTGTATGCTGAATATGCACCTTCATATGCATATTTGATAACTGTTAACATAGTTCCTTCGACTGGATTACTGACTGATTCATAAGAAAATTCCATACCTTGTTTTAAGGCATTAACGATCTGTATAGGGCTTATAATTTCAGAATTATATAGTGCAGATGCCCATCCTCTTAAAAATTGAGACAATATTACCCCACTATTACCTCGTGCGCCCATTAAAGCACCATTAGACATAGCTTCAGCTATTTTCCCAGCATCATTTTCGTTTTCTTTATCAAATTCTGACTTAGCTGATTTCATTGTTAGTACCATATTAGTTCCAGTATCTCCATCTGGCACAGGAAATACATTTAAAGAATTAATGGTATCTATATTTGCTAACAATGAATTATATCCAGACTCAAATAAATTTTTGAGTTCATTTCCGCTTAGCCCATCATTTAATTTTTTTACATCACTAGCCATATTTGTTAATGTTCGTTATAATTACTAATCTCACTGAATTACAGGGAGATTCTACTCAAAGTCAAAGTAAGAGTCAAAGAGGTTTTACGTGGCTAAATGTGAATATTGTACTAAAACGCCTCAATTTGGGCATAATGTGAGTCACTCTAAGAGAGCAACTAATAAAAAGTGGCTTCCTAATATACAAACATTTCGTATTGAAATTAATGGGATGAGAAAAAAAGTTAAACTTTGTACGCAATGTATAAGAACATATCATAAGTCTGGTATGATTGGATTTGCTTAATTATTTATAAGAGCGTTCCCGAACTTGTCCAATAAAAAATTAAGTATGATCCAGCAAGTATCATAATTGTGCTTGTGGTGTATTGAAACCATTTTGTTAATCTAGTCATTCCCTTCAGTAAAGAGTTTTCTAAAGATGCTATTACTAATGTTGTAATTGTAATAATAAATCCCATACCTAAACTGTAAAGTACAAATTGTTTTGCGATATCAATAATATTATTGTTGGTTAATGAAACCCCTATAACTGCTAAAAATACAGGAAGAGTACAACTAATTGATGCTACAGCATAACTCATTCCAAACAATAAATAATTAATAAATTTAGGATATTTAGTGTTTCGTGGGTCACCAAATTTTGAAGCAATTTGTGTTGGCCAATTTAAATAGATTTTTGTTTCACTATTTAATGATATTATTCCAATAAGAATCAAAAACACTCCAATAATTATTGTAATGAAAGATGTGAGTTCTTGGATAATTGATCTAGCACCAAAGCTTATAGAAAAACCAATTGTAGCAAAAACAATAGTAAATCCTAATGTTACAAACAATGCAATTTGGGACAAGTGAAGATAGTTTGTTCTTTTTGTATCTTCAATACTGTTGTTTTCATTCAGAATCAGACCTAAGTAAGTAGGTAATAGAATAAACCCACATGGATTTACTGCCGCACTCATTCCTGCTATAAATGCTAAACCTAAAGGAAGTGACGTGCCAAATTGATTAATAATAGTTGATAATCCTGTAGAGATGTTTGTTATTAGACTAGTTGGTACATAATTATTTGAACTTTTTACCTCTTCAGATGAAAATCCTATAAATACAATAATAATTGTTATTAGCAGGGTAATAAGAAAAGATGGTATGAGTTTGATATAATTTTTTGATTCCATAATACTATTCTATAATGAATAATCGAATGATTAAATGGAATTTTTTAATTCATGGATACAATCGCTAACTGAGGCACTAGAGTTATATACTGCAGAACCGGCAACTAATATATTAGCACCAGCGTCGACAGCAGATTTTATAGTTGACTTATTTATTCCACCATCAATTTCAATATCTATATTGAGGCCATCTTGATTGATTTGTTGCCTCAAATACGAGACTTTATTCAATGTATTTGGTATGAAGGTTTGACCAGGGAAGCCTGGGTTTACTGACATTATTACAATTTGGTCTAATTCTTTAATAACTTCAGATAGACTATTGATAGCTGTTCCTGGGTTTAAAGCGATTCCAGCTTTGGCATTATTTGATTTGATCAGTTGAATAATTCTGTGTAGATGTGTACAAGTTTCAATATGAACATTAATTATATCAGCTCCAGCATCAATAAATAGCGGAATTTGTTTTTCAGGTTCTGTTATCATCATATGTATATCTAACGGCAAATTAGTCCATCGACGTATTGCTGAAACCATAGAGGCTCCAAATGTTATATTTGGAACAAATTTCCCATCCATAATATCTACGTGGATCATATCTGCACCAGATTCTGTTGCAAGCGCTACTTCTTCTCCTAATTTAGAAAAATCAGCGGATAGAATAGATGGGGCAAGTTTAATATTTTTTATATTCATTTATTTTATTTTCAGTTATATTTTTTGCATTTTTTATGGCGTTTTTAACTTGTTTTAGGGATGTTCCGCCAATTATATTTCTTTGATTTATTGAATGATTGATATCAATTTCGAAAATATCTTTTTCAAATTCAGGTAAAAAGTTTTTGTATTCACTTAATGATAACTCCTTTAGAGTTTTATTTGAATTATTTGCATAATCTACTAGCATATACATTACTTCGTGTGCCTTTCGGAAAGGGACACCCTTACCTACTAAATAGTCTGCCATATCAGTTGCAAGCATACTGTTATCTTCAGCAGCTTTTAACATCACATCTTTATTGTAAGTTGATGTTTCAATCATACCTTTTAATACTTTTAGGGTACTTTGTAATGTCTCAATACTATCAAATAGCCCTTCTTTATCTTCCTGTAAATCTCGATTATAAGTTAGAGGTAACCCTTTTATTACAGTTAGTAATCCTATCAAGTTACCATATACTCTACCTATTTTACCTCTGGATATTTCTGCAAAATCTGGGTTGCGTTTTTGTGGCATCATGCTACTTCCCGTGGTAAATCGTTTATCTAAACTTATAAAATTAAATTCTTGTGTTGACCAAAGAATAATTTCCTCACAAATACGAGAAATATGTGACATAGTTGTCGCTGAATTGAATAAAAATTCAAGTATGTAATCTCGATCCGAAATGCTATCCATAGAATTAGTACTAATCTTTGAAAAACTCAGCTCATTTGCAATAAACTCCCTATCTATAGAGTATGGGACTCCTGCTAATGCACCACTACCTAATGGCATAACATCTGCTTCTATGTAATTATTTTCAAATCTATTAATATCACGTGCAAACATATTAAAGTATGCCATTAAATGATGACTTAATAGTAAAGGCTGAGCTCTTTGCATGTGTGTGTATCCAGGTACAATTACATCAATGTTTTCTTCCGCGCGAGTTAAAATTGCAGATTGTAATTCTAATAATAATTTTATAGTGCTTACTATTGTTTCTTTTAAAAACAATCGCATATCTAAAGCAATTTGATCATTTCTAGATCTAGCGGTGTGAAGTTTTCCAGCTATATCGCCGATCAATTCTTTAAGTCGTGATTCTATATTCATATGAATATCTTCTAATTCATATTTCCATACAAATTTATCATTTAAAATTTCCTCTTGGATCTGGGTAAGTCCTGAAGCAATCTTGTCGGCATCACTTGGAGAAATAATATTTTGCTTTGCTAGCATTTTAGCGTGAGCAATAGAACCTTTTATATCTTGTTTAAAAAGGTTTCTATCGTAACTGATTGATTCAGTAAATTTTTGAAAAATTTCATTATCAGAATTATTTATATTGGTGTGATACATAACTTATTTTCCTCGAGAAAAATATGCTCTTAATCTATGAGAATTAATATTGATGAATCCAGTAGAGTCAGTGCTATCAAAACCACCATGTGAATCCATGCTTACCATCTGTTCATTATATAATGAATTTTCTGAATAACGTGAATTTATAATTACATTACCTTTATATAAAGTAGCATTAACTTTCCCAGATACATTTTTTTGAGACTCAGTGAAAAGGGTTTGTAAGAGTTCCATTTCAGGAGAATACCATAAGCCATAGTAAACTAATTCAGAATATCTTGGTATAAGAGAATCTCTTAAATGCATAGCTTCTCGATCCATTGTTAACCCTTCGATATCTCTATGGGTTTTTTGTAATATTGTAGCTGCAGGAGTTTCATATACCCCACGAGACTTGAGACCAACTAGCCTGTTTTCAACAATATCCTCTCTACCAATACCATTTATTCCAGCAAGTTGATTAAGGTAAATAAATAATTCCAAGGAATCTGTTTTAACTAAATTTTCGGTAATATTTGTTAATTTTATTGGTATCCCGTTAAGGTATTCAATTTCGATTTCAGTTTCTTTATCAGGAGCACTTTGTGGAGATTTTGTTAAATTAAACATATCTTCTCTTGGTTTTCTGTTAGGGTCTTCTAATTCTCCTGCTTCATAGCTAATGTGCATCAAATTAGCATCACTACTCCATGGTCTACTTTTTGTTTGTTCGACTTCTATATTATATTTGCTAGCATATTCAATTAAGTCTGACCTACCTTGAAATTCTTCTAAAAATTCAGGATCTCTCCAGGGTGAGTATATTCCAAATTCTGGCCCTAATGCACTAAAAGTAAATTCGAACCTTGCTTGGTCATTACCCTTTCCTGTAGCACCATGTGACAACAATTGGGCTTTTTCTTGTTTACCTATTTCAACCTGAGCTTTAGCTGTAAGCGGTCTCGCTAGCGAGGTACCTAGTAGATATCTTCCTTCGTATAAGGCATTAGCTTTAACAGATTCAAATATAAAGTTTTCAACGAATTCTTTTCTTAAATCTGGTATATAGCTTTGTGTGGCCCCAATACTTGTAGCGCGACTTTTTATTAACTCATAATCATCACCTTGACCTAGGTTAGCAGTATAGGTTACAACTTCATATCCTTTTTGAATTAGCCAATGTAGAATAACAGATGTATCTAATCCTCCACTGTAAGCTAAAATAACTTTTTTTGATGATTGCATCTTATTTTTTCCCTTTGGCTAATATTGATTTAATACCTTCTACTATTAATTCTACAGCTTTATCCATTTCTTCTTTGTTAACAGTAAGCGGAGGCATAAGTCTTATTGCATTTGGTCTTACAGGATTTAACAATAATCCTAATTCGTTACAATTTGATACAAGTTCAGGAGCTATATCTTCAGTAAATTCAACTGCTATTAGTAATCCTCTACCACGAATCTCACTAATATTAGGAAGAGAGTCTGTAGCTTTTTCGAGTAGATCTTTTAGATATTCACCACTGTTTTTTGCATCTTTTTCTATATTGTTATCCACAGCATATTTTACAGCTGCATATGCAGCAGCTGTTGTGAGTACATTGCCACCAAAGGTTGATCCATGGTCTCCAGGTTCTAAGGCAGCTGCATTTTCTTTAGCAAGAAAAGCTCCTATTGGGACTCCGCCACCAAGTCCTTTAGCAAGTGTTATAACGTCAGGTTCAATACCAAATTGTTCGTAACCGAATAACGTTCCTGTTCGTCCAATTCCTGTTTGAACTTCATCAAGTATAAGTAACATATTATTCTCATCGCACCATTGTCGAACATTTTCAAAAAATGATTGGTCAGGTATATTGACACCGCCTTCACCTTGGATGGGTTCGAGCATTACAGCACAAGTGTTATCATTTGTTGCCTGTTTTATTGCTTCCAGATTATTGTATTCAACATTTGTAAAACCTTCATATAATGGCTGCCAATTTGCTTGATAATGTGGCTGACCAGTTGCAGAAATCATAGCCATAGTTCTACCATGGAAGGAGTTTAAAGCAGTAATTACACCGTAGGCACCATTTTTATTCAATTTACCATATTTACGGGCTAATTTAACTGCACCTTCGTTTGCTTCGGCACCACTGTTGGCAAAAAATACTCTATCTAAACAACTATTTTCTACTAATAATTGTGCTAATTGTACTTGAGGAACAGTAAAAAATTGGTTGGATGTTTGCATTAATGTTTCAGCTTGATTTTTTATAGCTTCTACTATTGCAGGGTGGCAGTGTCCCAAATTGTTTACAGCCCAACCGGAAGTAAAGTCAAGATACTCTTTGTTTTGGTCGTCCCAGACTTTAGTACCGAGACCTTTGACAATTGTGACAGGTTGCCTTCGAACTACCTGCATATAATATTTTTTTTCTAAGTCTTGCCATATAGACATTAATCTCCTCCTTTTTAGTATCACAATATTTATCTATGTGTAGATTATGAAACTAGAAATTTCGTCCCGACACTTTTTGAATTCTCGATAATCGATGTTAAATTCCCATATTTTGTACCATTAATTATAAATGATTCTACATTTGATTCTACTGCATCTATGCAAGAATTTATTTTTGGAATCATACCACTCTTGGCCGTTCCATTACTAATTAATGTTTTGGATTGCTCTGTAGTTAAGGTACTAATTAGATTAGACTTTTCATCTAGCACTCCATCTACATCAGTTAAAAAAATCAATTTATTTGCATTTAAACTTACTGCAAGAGCACTTGCTGCAGTATCTCCATTTATGTTCAAAAGAGGAGGACTTACCAAAGCATTATTAATCGCTATTGGGGCTATTATGGGCAGGTATTTATTATTTACTAATAATTGTATAAATTTACTGTTAGTATTGATTATATTTCCCACGTAGCCATGTGTTTGGTCTAAAAATTCAGCTTTAAAAATATTATCATCAATACCGCTTAGACCAATTGCTTTACAGTTTTTATTTATTATTGAAGCGACTAGTGTTTTATTAACTAACCCCCCCAATATAGATGTTACAATTTGGATAGAATTTTCATCAGTTACACGTAAACCATCAATGAAATCTGTCTTAATTTCAAGTTTTTCCATCCATTCGGATATTAACGCTCCACCTCCATGTACAAGTACTACAGGGACTCCAGATAAATGCAGATCAGCAATTTCATTGAGATTACTATCCATCTCAGATAAAGTACTACCACCAAGTTTTATAACTACTATCTCTTTCATTTTTTTCATTCTTAAACGAATTAATTAGATTATGTAGTATATGCACTATTAAAATGGACATATTCTTCAGAAAGATTACATCCCCAAGCAGATGCAGAACTTTTTCCTAAATTTAAATTAATTCTAAATGTAATTTCAGAATCGACCATTTGTTGAATAATAGCATCTTTAAAGAAAGGTATTGGTAATCCATCTTCTAGTATGCAAATATCATTAATGTATACGGATAATTTACTTTCATCAACTTCTGCTTTACTACTTCCTAATGAAGCTAGCAGTCTACCCCAGTTAGGGTCATTTCCATGTACAGCTGTTTTAACAAGACTAGAGCTAGAAATTGTCCTAGCTGCATCTCGGGCTTCTTCAATATTATTTGCATTTTCAATTGTAACTTGAAATAATTTGGTTGCACCTTCTCCGTCACGAACCATTTCCTTAGCTAAATATTGAACAACTTCTTTTATTGAATTTTGTATATCTTCGTGCTCAGGAGATTCATATGTAATAATTTCTCCACCTGCTGCGCCGTTGCTAAGTATTATATAAGAATCGTTTGTACTCATGTCCCCATCGACACTAATCATATTAAAAGATTCATCAGCTGTTTGTTTTACTATATCTTGTAGGAGTTTTTGATCTATAGGAGCATCTGTTGTGACAACAGCTAACATTGTAGCCATATTCGGATGGATCATACCTGTACCTTTACAGACACCCCCAATTGTAAATTCTCTTCCATTTGTAGATACTGTCACTGAACACTCTTTTGGTTTAGTATCAGTTGTCATCATTGCTTTAGCATACAATTGTCCTGAATTTGGTTGAAATTCAATTTTTTCAAGAGCAGTTCTTATCAAAGCCATTGGTAGTTCAACTCCGATGATACCAGTGCTAAGAAAAGCAACATTTTCATATTTAATATTAAGTTTATTAGCTGTTAATTCAATAACTTCTTGTGCATCTAATTTTCCTGCATTACCCACACCAGCATTTGCTATTCCGCTATTAACAGTGACCGCTTGTACATTCCCTTTTAAAACATTATCTCTCGATACACTTGTTGAGGGGGATATAACTTTATTTGTTGTAAATACTCCTGCTGACACACATGGTAGATTAGACCATATGATACCTAGGTCATACTTATCTTTGGCGTAAGTTTTCATACCAGCATAGGTTGCCCCTGCTTCGAATCCTTGAACGTCGGTAACCGAACCTTCTTTTGTAAAATTTACGACCATTTGTTATAAAATTCCTTTTTTTTGTCTTACAAGGAATGTGGAGTATAGCATAATAAATACCTTTACGCTAATACTTAGAATAATATTTTATAGGTCGGTATTCAGTATCTAAGGATATATATATGTTAGATGATTTAAGGGTAATTGATTTAAGTAATTCTGTGCCAGGATCATATGCTTCTAAATTATTAGCATCTCTAGGTGCACAAGTTATAAAAGTCGAAAAACCTAATATTGGTGATCGTTGTAGGTGTGTTGGTCCTTTCACATTTAAATCAATGTACAAAGAATCCAGTTTGTTATTTAGATATTTAAATATTGGCAAAAAAGGTATTACTCTTGATATAGATACGGTTTCTGGGAAAAAGGTATTTGATGATTTAATTTCTATTGCTGATATAGTGATTGATGATACAAATACTTCATTAGAGAATCATATCAAAACTTCTAACCCTTCAGTGATATTGTGTTCAATTAGTGATTTTGGAATGAGTGGACCTTATGCTAATTTTAAAGGTGGTGATTTAATAAACCAAGGGTTAGCAGGTCTTCTACAAACTATGGGGCTACCTAGTAGGGAGCCATTAAAAGTAGGAGGTAATGCTGGAGAATATGCTGTTGGGATTAGTGTATTTTCTGGAATTTTAATCTCGTTGTTTTCTAGAGATTCTAACCCGATGGGAAATAATGTGGTAGAAACATCAGGATTGCAAACACTAGCTCTTGCGCAGATTCATAATTCCATAAATTCTCAATTTAGAGGAGATGATAATGTTCGCCGAGAGAGTTCTCTTCTTAAAGCGAAAAATGGTTGGGTTACGATGGGTTTAGCCACTGGTTCAAGAGATGATACTTGGCATAATTTTTGTCAAATATTAGAAATGCCAGAGTTGATAAAAGATGCAAGATTTTCGTCTATGGAACTTAGGCGAAAAAATGAATCTGAGCTTAATCAAATTCTTGAAGAATGGGTTTTACATCAAGATAAGGAAGAAATTTATCACAAATTACAAAATATAAGTACTATAGCTGGCTATGTAGCAGAGCCTGAGGACCTATTAGAATCAAATCAATTACTTGAAAGAGCATTCTTTAATAATCAAGATGGTATGTTATATCCAGGTATACCTTTTTTGATTGATGATTCAAGGCCAAGTTTGGATAAAGCTCCATTACTTGGTGAAAATAATATAGATATATATTGTAATTTATTAGGATATAAACTTTCTGATGTTTTATTGTTGCATCAGTCTGGAGTGGTATAAATTTATGAGTAATGTATTGAATGGATTAAGAATACTGGATTTAACACAGGTTGCAGCTGGCCCATATACTACTATGCTCATAGGTTATTTTGGTGCTGAAGTGATAAAGATCGAGTCTTCTTCTCGTATGGATATTAATCGTGGTCCTGTAAAACCATCACCTGCTACACATACTGTTTACCCAAATAATACATCTGGTGAAACACCATGGAATATTGCAGCTCACCACATACAAAGAAATGTTAATAAACAGTGTATAACTTTAGATCTCGCCAATAAGGAAGGGAAAAAACAAATATATGAACTGATTAAAATAAGTGATGTGTTTATAGAGAATTTTAGAGCTTCGGTCGTAGATCGTTTAGGATTAGATTATGAATCTGTAAAAAAGATTAATCCAAGTATTGTTTATGCAAAAATTAGTAGTCAAGGAAACACTGGAAGAGAAAAAAACTATGGATCTTTGGGGTCTACACTTGAACAAACCGGAGGCTTAGCATCAATAACCGGTTACTTTAATGAAAATCCTTTATTAACCAATGAAACATTTCCAGACCCCATGGTAGGTTTATTTTCCGTAGGAATTATATTAAGTGCTTTACGTAGAAGAAAAATGTATGGGAAAGGTTGCTTTATTGATTTATCCCAAAGAGAATTAACAGTAAATTTGATTGGAGAACATATATTAGAATCACAATCAGACATAAAGACCCAAAAGTTGTTGGGTAATAGTCATAAAATATCTGCACCTCAAGGAGTCTACAAATGCAGAGGGGATGATGATTGGATTACTCTTTCAATAAGTAACGATAATGAATGGTCAATTCTTTGTAATATCATGGATAAAACAAATTTGATTGACAAGAATGAGTATAAAACTAGTTTTGATCGTCATAAACACCGCATAGAAATTGATCAAGTTATTAATGATTGGACTACTTCTAAAACAAAATATGAATTAATGTCTTTGTTGCAAGAAGCTAATATTCCTGCCGGCGTTGTATCTAAAGGTAGAGAAGTTATTAATGACCCTCAATTAAACTTTATGCAATTTTGGGATAATGTTAATCATCCAGAAGCAGGAAAGTATAAACAGGTAACTACACCATGGATTTTTTCAAACTTTACAAGAAATGATACAAATCCTGCTCATAATTTGGGAGAAGATAATCAGAGGGTTTTTCAAGATATTCTTGGACTTGATAATAATAAATACCAACATTTGTTAGATATTGGTTGCATAGGAGGTAGTCCGTTAAGAACTTGAAGAGGTGGGAGGCTTTGATATAAACACAAAAAAGGCAGCTAAACTAATAATGATTAAGAAGAAAACTAAGGACATAAAATAATCCCCAGTATAGTCGTAAAGTAAACCAGAAGCTATAGGCCCAATAGCTTGGCCTCCAGTTTGAACAGGTAATGATACTCCTCGTATTACACCTAGACTTTCTCTTCCGTAGTAATCAGCCCAGAGAACGTTAACCAGAGTAGACATTCCACCTAAGCCATTACCAAAAACTAATGCTGAAATAATTCCAAGATAAAATGAATCAGCTTGAATCATTATTATCACACCTAAAGTCATAAATAAGGTTGAAATGGTTGTCATGATTCTTGCTGAAAATCTTGTAGTAAATAAAGGAAAAAGAAAACCTCCTGTTGCACTGGATAAGGCGAATATACTTACTATGCTTGCTGCTTGAGAATAGGGTATACCTTGATCGTGGTAATATGGAGCCTGATGTAAACTAACCCCAGCTTGAACCATGAATCCAAAACCTGCAAATATCATTAAGAACCACATGGTATGAGTTTTTAAAGCTTCTTTAAGGGTATATGAAGCTTCTGATGTGCTTTCTGTTATTGATGATTTTTTATTGTTATCTGGCATTAATCCTATATCTTCAGGTTTCCTTACCATTAAGATTCCTGGGGGAATAACTCCTATGATTAATACCATTATGCCTAAAAATATCCAGGCGGAAGGCCAGTTTTCAGATACAATAATTGATTTAGCAATAAATGGTATTAGTGCGAGTCCTAGACCTTGACTAACTTGGAGTATAGCCAATGTTATCGCACGTTTAGATACAAACCAATTACTAACTGCTACAGCTGGTGCTAACATTAATGGTCCAGCAAACATAGCTCTACCGCAAATATAAAATACATAAAAATAAACTATAGATTCTACTTGAGATATCGCTATAGCTGAGATAGCTACAATAAGAGAACTTAATGCCATGACAAGTGATGTTCCGTATCGATCGATTCCTTTTCCGATGATAGGGGATACAAAAGCTCCGACAAATCCTCCTATGCTTACAGCTCCTGAAAATGCAGTTCGACTCCAATTTAGTTCATCACTCATGGGAGTTATAAATACTGAAAGTGTAGCTACTGCCATAACTGGACGTACGGCAGACATTGAGGTGGAAATTAGTAATATTATCCATCCATAGTAAATCGGTGATTTATTTGCAATGTATTGTTTCATAGTTTCTTTCTGTGTATTGTTTAAAGAAAACCTAACATATTCTAAGTTGTACTATTGAAATTATATACACATATTTATTGATTATGTTGGTTATTAGTACTTTTTGAATATAATTTTGAGGTAGAATTGCTAAATAAAATTACAGGTATTATTATTTGGACTGATCAGTTAGATATTATGGTAGATTTTTATAAGAATCTTTTAGGTTTAACTGTACACTCTATTCGACCTAGTTTTGTTAGTTTTGATATAGGTGGAGAACGCTTCAACATTGGGACCCACAATAATGTTTCGGGAATGGCCAAAGACCCATATAGAATAATGTTGAATTTTGAAGTAGACGACATTATTGAAGTATCAAAAAAATTACGTGCGAAAAATGTTAGTTTTCTTAGAGAACCAGAAGAGGAACATTGGGGAGGTATGGTGGCAACTTTTTATGATCCTGACGGGAACATATTACAATTATTACAAAAAAATAGATTAAACTGAAGGGAACATAAATTGAAATATTTGGATAGTGAATTTCTGCTTCCTTTTAGATATAAAGATTTTACATCTATGTGGATTGCAACTCTTTTTTCAGGCGCTTCTATGTGGACCACAAATTTAGCTAGAGCAGCTCTAGTTTGGAATATTTCTGAATCAAGTAATTGGGTTGGTTTAATTTTATTTGCATTAATGATTCCTAGTTTGTTAGTTCCTTTAATTGCAGGTTTTATTGCTGATTGGATTGATAGAAAAAAAATGTTGATTCTAGCTTCTATAGGCAGTCTTATTTCAAATGGGTTGATGGTTTTAGTATTGGTATTATTTGATTTGACTAATGAATTATTGGTTTATATTGTTGCTTTTTCTGCACTAGAAGGTATAGCTAGAGCATTTAGAATGCCTGCATCTCAAAGTTTGGTACCCAATCTTGTATCCAAGGATGATGTTCCTAAAGCAGTAGCTCTCCTTAATGCTAATCAACACGGAGCAAAACTTATTGGGCCATTGGTGGTAGGATTTTTGACAGTAATTATAAAGACTGGATTCTTGGAAGTCTTCATAGTGTGTTTTAGCTTAAATATTGCTGCAGTTTTGACAATATTGCTCATTCGTACTGAGTCTACAGGTGTCATTGACGCCGAAAAAAGTTTTGGTGCTAATTTTTTACAAGGATTTGATTATCTTTACCATAATACTTGGATGTTGATTGTATTGGTTGTAGCAATGCTACATTGTGCTTTAACTATGACCTATGAATCTCTTACTCCTTCAATAGGTGAAGAAGTATTAATACTTGGGAGTAGCTCCTATACTTCTTTAATGTTATTTGCTGGTATAGGGGCAGTATTGGGTTCAACAATTGTGGTTACTATGAAGACAAAAATAGGTGGGTATTTATTTTTCTTTTCCGCTTTTTTAAGCGGATTTGCTCCCGTTTTACTTTCACTTTCAGACAGTATTTATATTATTTGGTTATCATTATTGTTAATTGGCGCCAGCCAAGCGGCGTTTATGACATTAACTCATGTGATAATTCAGGTTATTGTTCCAGATGAGATAAGAGGTCGGGTTACTAGTATATATATTATGCATGTTGGTAGCATGATGGCTTTATTTAATTGGATTAACGGGTATTTAGCTGATATTACAAATCCTCGAACTGTGTTGATGTTTATGGGAATAATATTTATAGCAGCAATTATTATTTCATTAGTTAACAAAACAGCAAAAACATTATTCTCAATAGGAATTGATGAGTATTCAAATTCACGAATAGAAGGTTCATCTGCATGAGTAGGAATCCTACTGATATAGTGAATAAACGTGCTTTTCATTTTGCTGAATTTCGAAAACTTTGGTACGCAGGTTGGATGTGGTATCAGTCAAGAATGATGGAAATAATTACCACTAGTTGGTTAATACTAGATATCACAGGTTCTCAATGGAATGTTGCAATTGTTGCTTTGTTTCGCAGCTTACCAATGGGGCTTTTAGGTTTGGTTTCAGGTGCTATTTCGGATAGATTTAATAGAAAAACTATCATGCAAATAATACAAATAATGAACATTCTTTCCTTATCTTTATTGATTGGATTGGTGTATTTTGAAATTGACAATTTAATAATTATTTCTGTGTTAGTTATGGCTCTAGGTGTGGGCTGGTCTTTAGATTTTCCAGCTAGAAGATCAGCAACAGCTGATATAGTAGGCTCAAAAAATGTATCTAATGCAATGTTTGTTGATATGGCTGCGTTAACTGGTAGTAGTGTCTTGGGGCCGTTATGGTCAGGATTATTGATAAATTGGAAAGGTGCGATTGCTGCATATATATTTATTTTACTATTACATGTTACTGGAACAATAATTTTGCAATTTATAAATATTCCAAATCCTGAAAAGAAAATCGAAAAATTTAAAGATTTATTTATATCTACGAAAAATACTGCAATATATATGCTAAAAAATAGAATAACACGCTTAGTTATTACTGTGACAATAATAGCCAACGTATTATTTTTCCCATTTATACCGATGGTGCCTGTTTTTGCCGAGACCGTGTTACTAGTTAATCCTGTTCTTATGGGGTTATTAGGTGCATCATTTGGTTTGGGAAATGTCATCGGTTCTACATATCTTGGAACTTTAGGAAAGTCAACTCAACCAATCAAGTTGTTTATTTTTGGTACGAGTATTGGGTTCTTATTTTTGCTTACTTTTTCTGTACTTGAAACATATTGGGTTTGTTGGTTTTTGTTATTTTTTGCAGGGCTTGCTATGACAGGTTTCGGTTCTATGCAAAGTGCAATAACATTGATGACAGTTTCACCCAACATAAGGGGAAAGGCATTGGGTGTTGTAGGAGTTGCAATAGGTACAGCGCCATTAGGTTTGTTATTAACAGGTATTGTTTCAGGCATATTTGGTATTGAAGTGGCGATTACAATTAATTGTTCTGTTGCGCTTTGTATACTAGTATTCGCACTAATTTTTTATCGAAAAGAACTATTTCTGGAAGATTCTGAAATAATTTCAGATCAAAGTTAGCCCCCCCCAACAGGTTTTACAATTTCTAAAGAGTCACCATTCGAAAGTATAATTGAAGGATAATCTTCTTTTGCTATAACTTCTTGGTTATAAGCTATTGCTATAAATTGGGTGTTAATATTTTGAGAATCAAGGAATTCTATCAAAGATATAGGGGTATTTAAATTTATTTGTTCGCCATTTACTTTAATATTAATCATTTGTCAAATCATTTATTTTGTAATTTGCAATATTGTACCTTATCAATCAAGGTTTTTGCTGCTTGATATACATCTTGAGATTGCATAATTTCACTAATAATTGCTACACCAAATGCCCCTTGATTAATAACAGAGTCGCAATTTCTATTGGTAATACCACCAATTCCTAGAACTGGTATAGATACTTTTGATGTGATTTTTTTAATCAAATCAACTCCAGAGGGTTCGTATCCTGGATGACTATTAGATGGAAAAATTGTACCGACTATTAAATAATCAACTCCGCTTTTTTCAGCATTAATTGCACTATTTATAGAATGGACTGATTTACCGATATATAATCGATTCTCTATTTTAAATCTAACTGCTTCCGGTGACATAGAGGATTCACCAAGTTGAATTGCTTCCGCATTTACTGCCAAAGCTACTTCTATATTGTTATTAACAATTAATTTTATAGAAGGGAACAGTATTCTGATTTTATGGGCAAGCTCATAAAATTGTATAGGAGTTGCTGCCTTGGATCGTACTTGTATGACATCTATACCTGCTTCCACAGCCAGATCAATTTTGTTAAAAAAATTTATATCTGTCATGTAACTTTCATCAGTAACAAGACATATACCATTTGTATCAAGTAATAAGTTGCTCATTATGCTCTAGTTATTTACTGGATTACTTGTAGGACTGCTAGGATTAGCATATTTACTTTGAGGAATTCTACCTGCTATATAAGCTTTTCTTCCAGCTTCTACTCCTAGTTTAAACGCTTCACCCATTAGTCCAGGATTATTGGCTTGTGCTATAGCCGTATTAACCAATACAGCATCAGCACCAAGTTCCATAGCTGTAGATGCATCAGAAGGAACAGCCAAACCAGCATCTACTACAACAGGGATTGAAGACTGCTCAATGATGATAGCAATTTCTTCTTTTGTATGAATTCCTTGGCCAGAACCAATAGCAGAACCTAAAGGCATTACTGTAGCACAACCAATTTCTTCAAGTTGTTTTGCAAGTACTGGGTCAGCATGGATATAAGGAAGTACTTTAAATCCTTCAGCAACAAGTATTTCAGCTGCCTTGAGAGTACCTATAGGGTCAGGTAGTAAGTATTTTGGATCTGGTATGACTTCTAGTTTTATCCAATCAGATAAATTCATGGCTTTAGATAATCTAGCTATAGTGACAGCGTCCTCAGCAGTTTTTGATCCGGCTGTATTTGGGAGTATATTATATTTAGTCCAATCAAAATGATCTAAAATAGTTTTTTCATTGGGGTTATTTAGATCAAGACGGCCTATTGCAACAGTAATGATTTCAGTACCGGAAGCTTCTACTGATTTAATTAAATCATCATTTGATCTATGCCTTCCAGTACCAACCATTAATCGTGAAGTAACTGTTTTCCCACCTATATTTAATATATCATCCATCATTCATTTCCTATTTCTATTATTTTATAACCAAGAATTTTATAATACAATTCTTCAAAACAATGGTGTTTATAAGATATTTTAAATTTCATAACCTTTTATAAGAATCATATTAGAAACTTATATTTGAATGCTTGTTATATTATGCTCTTTTATCGTTTAATGTATAGACGTTTTGTTTCAATTAACTACTAAGGAGGTTGCTGTGAGTGACTTATCAGGAAAAGCTGCAATTGTTGGAGTGGATGAATCAGATGCGCTTGGAAGAGACTCTGGAAAATCATCCCTTCAACATCATGCTGAAGCATCATATAATGCTCTAGCTGATGCAGGATTAACAATGAAGGATGTCGATGCTATATATTGTGCAAATCCTTCTCCATTAACTATTGCTGAATATTTTGGGATAACACCGAAACATACTGATGGAACCTCTGTTGGGGGGTCTTCATTTGTTATTCATGTAGCTCATGCATTGGAAGCTATTGCTGCAGGAAGAATTGATGTTGCGTTGATTACACATGGTGAATCCGGGCGATCACAACGTAGCAGACCTGGTGCAGACTTAGGAGCCCCAGGATCTCAGTACGAATTACCTTTTGGGATAGCTGCCCCTCCCATGCAATATGCTATGGCATGTAATAGATATATGCATATATATGGTGAAGACAAAACTAGACAAGCAATGGCTGAGATCGCAGTTGCTACACGAAAATGGGCTAATCTAAATGAAAAAGCATTTTTTTATGAAACTCCTATGTCTTTTGACGAATACCATGATTCTCGTTGGATAGTATATCCTTTTCACTTGCCTGATTGTTGTTTAACAATTGATGGCGGTGGTGCATGTGTTGTGGTTTCTCCTGAGGTAGCAAAAAGTTGTGCAAAAAAACCAGTTTGGGTTTATGGAGCTGGTGAGGCCCACGATCACGGTCTTATAAGTCAAATGCCTGATTTGACTAGAACAATTGCACATCAATCTGGCCCTGAAGCTATGCAGATGGCTGGTATTTCTCACTCAGATGTTGATTTAGCTATGATATATGATTCATTTACATATACTGTTCTCACAACCTTAGAAAGCTTAGGATTTTGTGGTCCGGGCGAAGGTGCTGACTTTGTTGCTAACCAAAGAACTGCACCAGGAGGAGATTTTGCAATGAATACTAATGGTGGCGGCTTATCTTATTGTCACACCGGTATGTATGGTATGTTTTTACTTCTAGAGGCTACCCGTCAGTTAAGAGGAGAAGCTGGTGCAAGACAAGTAGAGAATTGTAAAACTTCATTAGTTAATGGTACTGGAGGAGCTTTATCCTCTACAGGGACATTAGTTCTTGGTGTATAAATAGTAAAATTAATTTAAAGAGGAAAAAATTATGACAACAGAAAATAAAGCTACAGGTCCAGTACCTGTACCACAACAGGAATCAGATTTTTATTGGGAAAAATTAAAAGCACATGAATTGTGGTTAAGAAAATGTAATGAAACAGGGAAAGCTTATTTTTATCCACGAGATATATCACCTTTTACATTTAGTCGCGATACTTCGTGGATTCAATCAAGCGGGAAAGGCACTTTATTTACATATGCTATCTGTTATACTCCCATTCCGAGATACACCGGTCCAGTACCATTTATCATTGCAATGGTTGAATTAGAAGAAGGACCTCTTATCCCAACTAACATAGTAGATGTAGAACCAGATCCAAGTAATTTAACTATAGGTATGCCTGTAGAAGTTACATATGAAGATGTTACAGACACTATAACTCTACCTAAATTTAAACCTGTATAGTAGTTTGAATTTAGAGGAGATTAATATAGTGACTCTTGTTTGCCGAAGGGTAAAATCACTGGTAAAATCTTCAGATCGTTGGGGATTAGTCTAGTGGTAGGACGGATGATTCTGGCTCATCAAACCCGGGTTCGAATCCTGGATCCCCAGCCAAATTCTTGGCGCATTCGTCTAGCGGCCTAGGACACCACCCTCTCAAGGTGGAGATCACGGGTTCGAAT
>VFGE01000048.1 GCA_009392515.1 SAR202 cluster bacterium
CTAAAACAATAGTTCCTTCTAAAGTTGTAGCAAACATCCCAAAGGATACTATTATAAATACTATCCATTTAGGTTCCATAATTGACCTTACACCAGGTTATTATTCTACAGTGACTGTAGCTCCAGCCTCTTCAAGTTTAGATTTAATATCATCGGCTTCATCTTTACTTGCGTCTTCTTTTATCGCAGCAGGGGCAGACTCTACAAGATCTTTTGCTTCTTTAAGTCCTAGAGTAGTAACTTCTCTCACAGCTTTGATTACATTGATTTTTTGGTCACCAATTTCTGTAATACTCACTTTAAAACTAGTACTATCACTTCCACCGCCAGCAGCAGCATCATCCCCAGCAGCAGCAGCAGCTGGTGCTGCAGCAACAGCGACTGGTGCAGCAGATACACCAAACTCTTCTTCAAGAGCTTTTACCAAATCCGATAACTCTAATACTGTTAAACCTTTTATACTTTCTAATATTTCCTCTTTAGTCATTTTTCGGTGTTCCCTTCCTTATTAATCTAATTAACTATTGTCTTCAAGTTTTTTTTGATTTAAGACATTTGACAAAATTGTAACGATAGAGGTTGATGGTCCAGCCAATGCTGTAACCAATCGCTGAGGCTGAGATGCTAACATCCCTACTAATTTAGCTATTAATTCAATTCTAGATGGTAATTTTACTAACGTATTAATTTGAGAAGAATCATAAGTTTGACCATCCATAGCGATAGCAAAAACTGATAAATCTAATTCATTATTTTTAGCAAAAGAAACCAATAGTTTTAATGATTCTATAGGATCGCCTTCACCTATAACCAAACCTGTGGGACCGTCTAATAATTCTTTGAA
This sequence comes from SAR202 cluster bacterium, assembly GCA_009392515.1. NCBI lineage: Bacteria > Bacillati > Chloroflexota > Dehalococcoidia > SAR202 cluster bacterium. The sequence continues at coordinate 845 of VFGE01000048.1, forward strand.
TTCTGGCTTTCCTGCATTATCTGCAGCAATATTCGCTAATGTATTCTTAATAACTTTGTAACTTAAACCATTAGTTCTTAAATGAGAACGAAGTGAATTGAGTTGGTTGACTGATAAACCAGTAACTTTCGTAGATATAGCTACGTTACTAGTTTTAAAATCTTCAGCTAACCTTTCAACTATATCAATTTTTTTAACTGTTGGCATAAATCACCTCAAAAAAAAAGTCTGTAACCAAAAGCCACAGACAAAAGAATTCTCGAATTTAACCTCGGTGAGAAATTAAGCTTTCATAGCGCTCACTGTCTTTGGCATTTATTTAATTATAAAACATTGACAGTATATACTGTACTTAGTAATAAGTCCAGATATCACTCCATTTTAACAGAAGAAAGATCCGCAACATCTAGAGCAATACTTGGCCCCATTGTGCTTGTAAGATATGCGGACTTCAAAAACTGACCTTTAACAGCAGAGGGACGTGATCGACTTATCATATCCATAACAGTATTCAAATTATCTACTAACATTGATTCTTCAAAACTAGCTTTACCAAAAGCAATATGAATAACAGCTGTCCTGTCCATTTTAACTTCCACTTTACCTTTTTTTGCCTCTTCTACTGCTCGACCTAGATCTTGAGATTGTACAACAGTCCCTGTTCTAGGATTTGGCATTAATCCTTTGCGACCTAATATTCTACCTAGTTTACCTACTTTACCCATCATTTCTGGAGTTGATATGACGGTATCAAATTCTAACCAGCCTTTTTCAATATTTTCAATAAGGTCATCTGCCCCAACAAAATCGGCGCCTGCATCTTTGGCTGATATAGCTCCATCTGCTTGCGCAAAAACCAATACTCTAACAATTTTGCCCAGTCCATGAGGTAATAACACTACACCTCTTACTAATTGTTCTGCATGTCGAGTATCAGCATTTGTTTTGACATGTAATTCTACAGTCTCATCAAATTTAGCAGTTGCACTTGATTTAACGAGACTAACGGCCTCTTCAATATTGTAAAGTTTTTCCATATCAATTGCTGACTGAGCAGATGTATATCTTTTACTTTGTTTAACCATAATTATTCTCGAACCTCAATTCCCATACTTCTAGCGGATCCTTCCACTATTTTCATTGCAGCCTCTATATCAGCAGCATTTAAATCTGCCATTTTACTTTCAGCAATCTCTTTAATGGCTGACCTTGATAAAGATGCAACTTTATCTGTCCTTGGCGACGCACTCCCTTTAGTAATTTTGGCAGCTTTTCTCAAAAGTTCTGATGCAGGTGGAGTCTTAGTAATGAAAGTAAATGATCTATCTTCATACACAGTAATTTGGGCAGGTATAATAGTTCCACCTTGAGAAGCAGTTTTAGCATTATATTCCTTCACAAATGCCATGATATTAACACCATGTTGACCTAGCGCAGGCCCAACTGGAGGTGCTGGTGTAGCCTGCCCTGCAGGTAATTGCAAATTAATTAAAGCTAATATTTTTTGTGCCATTTGATAATCCTAATTTATTAAATCTATACTACAATTTTTCAACCTGTAGAAAATCTAACTCTACAGGAGTTTCTCGGCCAAAGAATGAAACTAACACATTTAATTTCCCTTTATCCATATCTATTACGTCGACAACACCAATGAAATCAGCAAAAGGACCAACAGTAATTCTAACAGATTCGCCTTTTGTTATACCAAATCTCGTAGTAGGAGTTTTGGATTCAATCATATCAAGGATTTTATCTACTTCCCATTTTTCCAAAGGTACCGGTTTTGGTCGATTCTGATCTGAATCTTCTGAAGAAATAAATCCAGTTACGCCTGGAGTATTCCTAACAACAAACCAAGCATCATCATCTAAAGCCATATTTACCATTATATAACCAGGATACAAACGTAATCTTTTAGGTATTTTCTTGCCTTCACGTATCTCTACCACTTCTTCAGTAGGAACAAGCACTTGAAATATCTTATTTTCTACATCCATAGTTTCAATACGCTGTTCTAAATTACGTTTAACTCTCTCTTCTTGCCCAGAATATGTATGCACAAAATACCAACGTCGACCATCATCGATCTCTGTCGATTCTTCTATTTGATTGTCTGTTATATCATTCATTTTTATAATTCTATATTTTATTACAACTAACTAAAAAAGAACCTGATCTGAAATAGTTGTATAAAGGAAATCTAAAACTCCTAACATTGCTCCGATAGCTATAGAAACAGCAAGAACTAGCATGGTTAGTCGTGTAGTTTCTTGGCGAGAAGGCCACGTAACTTTCTTCATTTCACTAAAAACTTCTCCAAAAAAACTGAATACCCCAAATCTTGGGCTTCGAGATTTTGAAGGAGTATTTCTAATAGTGCTTTTTACTGCATTTTTTGCCACTTCTATCTAGCCTCTCGATATAATTGATGAGATCGACACCGTGGACAATATTTTCTCATCTCAATCCTATTAGGATCATTTCTTCTATTTTTTGAAGTAGAATACGTTCTATCACGACACTCTGTACAACCTAGTGTAATTAAAGTGCGTGCTTCTCCACCTTTTTTAGCCATGATTTCCCTATCCTATGATGTCAGTAATTACTCCAGATCCTACAGTTCGACCACCTTCTCGTATAGCAAAACGTAAGCCTGGTTCCATAGCAATTGGATAAATAAGTTTAATTTTCATCTTCACATTATCACCTGGCATAACCATTTCCATACCATCTGGAAGGTTAAGTTCTCCCGTAACATCTGTAGTTCTAATATAAAATTGAGGTTTATAGCCATTAAAGAAAGGAGTATGCCTGCCCCCTTCTTCTTTACTTAGGATATATACCTCACTATTAAATTCAGTTTTTGGCTCAATAGATCCAGGAGCAGCTAGAACTTGACCTCTAACGACATCTTCACGATCAACACCTCTCAAAAGACAGCCAACAGCGTCACCCGGTTCTGCTTCATCTAACAATTTATGAAACATCTCCACCCCAGTAACAACCGTTTTCTTAGTATCTTCTACACCAACAATTTCAATTTCATCACTTGGGTGTATTAATCCTCTTTCAACCCTACCAGTAACAACAGTACCTCTTCCTTTAATACCAAATACATCTTCAACTGGCATTAAAAATGGTTGATCTTTAGGTCGTTCTGGAACATCAATATAATCATCTACAGCTTGCATCAAATTAAGAATTCCTTGTTCAGCATCAGCATCTCCATCCAATGCTGATAATGCAGAAACTCTCACTATTGGTATATCATCTCCAGGAAAGCCATAACTACTAAGAAGCTCTCTAACCTCTAATTCAACTAATTCTAACAATTCTTCATCGTCCATAACATCGCATTTATTCAGTGCTACAACGATTTTTGGAACTTCTACTTGTCTTGCTAAAAGGATATGTTCTCTAGTTTGAGGCATAGGTCCATCTGGAGCACTAACAACTAATATGCCTCCATCCATTTGGGCAGCACCTGTAATCATATTTTTGATGTAGTCAGCGTGGCCAGGACAATCTACGTGTGCATAATGTCTACTCTCAGTTTCATATTCAATGTGTGAAATCGCTATAGTCACCCCACGAGCTCTCTCTTCTGGAGCATTATCAATAGTATCAAATGCTCTAAATGATGTTCCATCACTATGTTTTGCTAGTACACTTGTAATAGCAGCTGTTAATGTTGTTTTACCATGGTCAACGTGACCAATAGTTCCGACATTAAGATGAGGCTTATTTCTTTCAAATTTTTCTTTAGCCACTCTAAAATCCTCCTACATTATTTCTAAATAAACTTTTCTATTTTATTATATGGAGCCCACAATCGGACTTGAACCGATGACCTCGTTCTTACCAAGAACGTGCTCTACCACTGAGCTATGTGGGCAACCCCTTTTCCACTTTATGGTGGACGGGGCAGGATTCGAACCTGCGTAGCCCTTCCGGGCGCCAGATTTACAGTCTGGTGGTATTAACCACTCACCCACCCGTCCCTGTTAAATTAGGTCCATCCTACTTTTACCTACAAGCACCAAAGCACATCACCTATTCATTATGTGGAGCCCGAGAGGGGACTCGAACCCACTAACCTGCCGATTACAAATCGGCTGCGCTGCCATTGCGCCACTCGGGCAAAACTCCAATTTCTCTTTTTCCCAAAAGAGAAATAAGCTAAGATGATAATATTAAAGAAGGAATCATCTAGCTTTACCCTGAATAAGTATAGACTTAGTATTAATTTAGGTCAAGATGCTATTAGAATATCAACTATTTCTCAATCAGAAAAATAAATTTGAATTGCTTCTTTTAAATTACTAACTCCAATAACTTTGATCTCAGAATTTTGTATTTCTTTTGATTGGACTTTTGGAATTATCGCTTTTACAAAGCCCATTTTTTGAGCTTCATCAATTCTTTTACTTATATTTTGAACACGCCTAAGTTCACCACTTAACCCTATTTCACCAATAACTATTGTTGACTCAATAGGAGATAGATCTTTGAAACTTGAAACTATCGCTAATGCTATGCCTAAATCAGCTGCAGGTTCTGTAACCTTAATCCCGCCAATCACGTTAACAATGAGATCTTGATCCGATAGCCTCAATCCCGTGCGCCTAGTTAAAACCGTTGACAATAAAATCATTCTATTAAAATCAATACCAGTAACAGTTCTTCGAGGTTGTGGAAATACGGTATATGATGTTAATGCTTGAATTTCTATTATTATTGGCCTAGTACCTTCTATTGTAACAACAGGTACTGATCCAGGTAAATCACTATTATAATCATTAATAAAAAAAGAAGATGGGTTTTCAACTTGACGAATACCTGCATCCATCATTTCAAATATACCTATTTCGTTGGTGGAACCAAATCTATTTTTTACACCTCTAATAATCCTATAACCATTGTCTGCATTCCCTTCAAAATGCAATACTACATCAACCATATGCTCAAGAACTCTAGGTCCTGCAACTGAACCATCTTTGGTGACATGGCCAGTTAGAAAAACAGGGATTTTTCTATTCTTGCAATACATAATTATTTGCCTAGCAGTTTCCCGTACCTGTCCGACAGTTCCTATTGGGGAATCAATTTCGTCAGTAAACATCGTTTGAATCGAATCTATAATTACTAGTACTGGTTCTACTTTCTCTATATTCTCTATAATAGTAGTTATATTTGTGGATCCAATATAATACAAAGAATTCTGAGAGGATTTTAAACGATCAGCACGAGACCTTATTTGATTTGAAGACTCTTCGCCAGAAACATATAAAACTGGATTATTATTACCGGAAATATAAGATGCAATTTGTAAAAGCAGGGTGGATTTACCAATCCCGGGATCACCAAAAAGAAGTATACTAGACCCATCAACTATACCACCGCCTAAAATTTGATCTAACTCTACAAATCCAGTAACAATTCTATTTTTTACATCATCAAACTTGATTTCAGACAATAATTGTGCTTTTTCTATACTTTCATTTATCCAGGGCTGCTTTAATGTAGTTTTTGAGGTATTTATATTACGTAAAATCAAGGAATTCCATGTACCACAATGGTAACATTCACCTTGCCATTTAGGGAAAGTCGCCTCACAGTTACCACACACATATTCTGTTCTTTGTGACTTTCTAGAAACCATAACAATCAGTAAATATTAAACTTTTGATAAGATTGATATCTATGTTTCAATTTTAGCTACAGAACTTATTACTGTTAAAACTATATCGTCATCTTCTACGTCAGCTTTAATCGTATCCCCTGGACCAAACTTACCAGATAGAAATTCTTCTGAAAGTTTATCTTCTATACGATCTTGAATTTCTCGCCTTAAAGGTCTAGCACCAAAAATAGGATCAAAGCCTTTATCTGCTAATAATTCTTTAGCTGATGAAGAAAATTCAATAGATATACCTTTATTTAATAATTGTTGGGAAACTTCTGATAACATTAATTCAACAATATTTATAATATGTTCTTTTGATAAAGGATGAAATACTACTGTTCCATCTAAACGATTTAAAAATTCAGGTCGGAAGAAATTCTTAACCTCGTCCATCACCTTATCTTTCATTCGAGAATACTTCTGATCGACAGTATTTCCTTCTTCAGATTTTAAATTAAAACCCATAAATCTTTCTTGGCGAATCAAATCTGAACCAATATTACTAGTCATTACAATAATAGTATTTCTAAAATCTACTTTACGTCCTTTGGCATCAGTTAAATGCCCATCATCAAATATTTGAAGTAAAATATTAAAAACATCTGGATGTGCTTTTTCAATCTCATCTAAAAGTATTGCAGAATAACTTTTACGCCTGACTATTTCTGTTAATTGGCCACCTTCTTCGTAACCTACATACCCTGGAGGTGCACCGACTAAACGAGCAACTGCATGTCGTTCCATAAATTCCGACATATCAAGCCTTACAACACTGTCTTCACTTCCAAACATAAATTCTGACAATGCTCTGACCAAATATGTTTTACCTACACCTGTAGGGCCTAAGAAAAGAAAATTCCCTATTGGTCTTTTGGGATCCTTAAATCCTGCTCTTGCCCTTCTTACTGCTTTAGATACTTGTTCTACAGCCTCATCTTGACCTATAACTTTATCATGTAAAACTGTCTCCATCTGTAGGAGTTTTTCTAACTCTTCTGTGGCAAGTCTAGTAACAGGAATACCTGTCCACATACTCGTTACCTCTGCAACATCTTCTGAAGTAACAACAGGCAAGTCACTTTCTTCATCAACAAGTATGTCTGAGTTATCAGGCAAATCTGATGAAAAATTATCAATCTTATCTCTTAATGATTGCTCTCTTTCATGAAGCTCTGCAGCATATTCATACTGTTGTTGTGCTAAAGCTTCATCTTTATCTCTTCTAACTTTATCTAACACAGTACCTACCTCTTTCACTGAAAGCGGCATTGTTGTTTGTCTAATTTTGACTTTGCTAGCAGCCTCGTCAATTAGATCGATAGCTTTATCAGGCATGAATCTGTCCGATATATAACGAGATGCTAATTCCACAGCTGTTACAAGTGCTTCATTAGATATTATTAACCCATGGTGTTCCTCATATTTTGGTTTAATACCTTTCAAAATTTCAATAGAATCTTCTTCTGAAGGTTCTAACACTTGAACTGTTTGAAAACGTCTTTCAAGCGCAGGATCTCTTTCAACATACTTACGATAATCATCTACGGTAGTAGCACCAATACACTGTAACTCACCTCTTGCTAAGGAAGGTTTTAATATATTAGCAGCATCAACAGCACCTTCAGCAGCTCCTGCACCAACCATAGTATGCATTTCATCAATAAATAAAATACAATTCCCAGACGATTTTAATTCTTCTATTACTTTTTTTAATCTTTCTTCGAATTCACCACGATACTTTGTTCCTGCAACTAGTATTCCCATATCGAGTGCAACTAACCGTTTGTTTGACAAACCTTGAGGCACGTCATCAGAAAGTATTTTTTGCGCTAGTGCTTCAACAATTGCAGTTTTACCAACTCCTGGTTCACCAATTAGCACAGGATTATTCTTTGTTCGCCTGCTAAGTATTTGTATAACTCTATCTATTTCTTGACTTCTTCCAACCACTGGGTCAAGTTTCTCGTCTCTTGCCAATTTAGTTAAATCAATTCCAAGCTGATCAAGAGTAGGAGTTTTACTTGGTGTCTTTGAAGTGCTAGATGTAGGTGTATAACCTGTTTGGGTACTAATTCTTGTAGCTTCCGATCGAATCTTATCCAAGTTTATTCCCAAGCTTTCCAAAACTCCCGAGGCTACTCCTTCGCCCTCTCGCATAATACCGATTAACAAATGCTCTGTACCAATAAATTGCTGATTGAGCCTTCGAGCTTCATCTACTGCTAACTCTATAACTTTTTTAGCTCTAGGAGTTAATCCTATTTCTCCAGGCGATGGCCTTCTTTCTCCTCTACCAATGATAAATTCTACAGCAGATCGGACTTTATTCAATTCGAGTGATAGACTGATTAAGATTCTTGCAGCAGCACCGTCAGATTCTTTCACTAATCCAAGCAGTATATGTTCTGTTCCTATGTAATTATGATTAAATCGTTGTGCTTCTTCTTGAGCTAAAGATAGAACTTTTCTAGCCTTTTCTGAAAACTTTTCAAATCTACTCGACATAATACTAGTCCTTACTACTAAAAATACTAAATAGAATCATCGTTCTCTTCAGTTTCTTCTCCAGTTTCTTCTTCAAGCGATTCTTGATCATTTTGGTTTTCATTCATGTCAGAAGAAACAATTTCATCAACATTACCATCAGCATCAACTTCTATTACAGCGGAAGAAACAACTTCATCATTCTCTTCATTATCCTGAACATCTTCATTTGGTTCAACCATATTTTCACTATTTTCTTGATTAATTTGCTTGAGACTTAAACCTAATCTCCTCTTCTCTGGCTCTAGACTAATTATTTTCAGTTCTAATTCTTGGTTTTCGGATAAAACTTCTCTAGGATGTTGAATTGTTTCATCAGTTATTTCTGAAATATGCAATAATCCATAGATTGATCGATCAATTCTTACAAATGCTCCATAGTCAGCAAGTTTTGTTACTACACCATTTACAATTTGATCTACTGAATACTTATCTGCAACTGTAGACCAAGGTTCTGCCTCTAAACGTCTTAGACTAAATGCCACTTTTTTAGTTTCAAGGTCAACCTTTAAAACATAAACTTTTACATCTTGTCCCGCTTTCAAAATAGATCCGGGGGAATCCACCTGGTCCCATGACATTTCAGAAATATGAATCAATCCAGTCACACCACCACAATCTACAAAAGCACCAAAATTAGATATACCTGTGACTTTACCGTCCCGAATATCCCCCTCTTTCATTTCTTCCAATAATTTATCTAAATCAAGTTTTTGTTTTTCTTGAATCGATTGTCGTTCAGATAAAATTAGGGTCTTTTGGTTTCTATCTAATGTCATTATTTTCATATTTATAGATTGACCAATTCTTGATTCATCATTATTGATATTAGATGAATCTGTAGTGTCCATTTGGAATGGCGTTAGGAGTTGCGAAACAGGTACGAATCCTTGCACTCCTTCAACTTCAATCACAGCACCGCCCTTGTTAAAACTTTTTATCACTCCCGATACGACATTTCCTAATTCAGATTCCTTTTTTAATGTTATCCAGCCATGTTCCGCTCTAGCTCTATCAAAAGAAAGTAAGGGTAATTGATCTCCAGAATCAGGTCTCACCACAAAAACATCTAATTTATCACCAACTTTTATATCAGCAAGTTCTTCATCAGTCATACTTCGGGTTTCACGCATAGGCACTAGTGCGTCTGATTTATGACCAGAATCAACCAAATAACCTTCTTGGTCAATTTTCACTATTTCAACCTCAAGAACATCTCCACGTCTCAATGGTTTAGGGAACTCTGTTTCTGTAAGTAGTTTCCCCATAGGGGTTTCAGATAAATCTGTTAAAGTTTCAAATTTTGAAGCCAATTAGACTTCCTCCTATATATATTCTGTTATAAAGTAAAAATAATTCTGTAGATTATAATGAAGATTGATGTAATGGTAAAGCATATACAATTAAATAGCTAATTCTCGCATAAAAACCAATCTATCTATAACAACTAACTACATACTATCATATTTTCAAAAAAAAAAGTTCCTGGTTAACCAAGAACTTAATTTTATACTGGCAGTGACCTATTTTCCCATACCCTTGCGAGCACAGTATCGTCAGTGCTGGGATGTTTCACTTCCGTGTTCGGGATGGTAACGGGTGGTTCCGTCCCGCTCAAACCACCAGAAATTTAACTTTAACACACTAAATATCAAATTTCAAACTAAGATTTTAACAATCCTTGTTCTCTAAAAACTTTTGCTAATAGTTCTATACCAGAAACTGTATCTTCCAGATTGTGATATCCATAACACAAGCGTATATAATTATTAGCCTTTTTCTCTGTTGAAAAAGTGTTGCCTAAACCAAAAATAACACCTTTTTCACGAGCTATCGGCAATATTGGTTCCAAATCTAAGTCATCGGGAAATTTTAACCATAAATATAATCCGCCCTTAGGAGCGATTATTTCTACTTCAGACCCCATAAATTCACCTATAGCCCCAAGCATGCAATCGCGTTTACCTCGAAACATAGTACATAAACCAGCCACATGTTCTTCCATATTTTTTTCCAAAAAGTATAGGGCAGACAGTATTGTGAACTGACTAGGAGGAGTTCCTGGATTTACAGCCATAAGATATGGTAAAAATGAATCCGGTGCTACTATCCATCCTAATCTTAATCCAGGTGCTAGTATCTTTGAAAATGAACCTGAATAAATTACATTATCAGAACCTTCGAGAGAAGCAATTGCGGGATAATTTTCGCCTTCAAACCTTAAATCAGCATAGCAGTCATCTTCAAATAAAGGAATCTGAAACTTTTGAGCTATTGCTAGTATATCTTTCTTTCTTTCTAAAGTCATATCAGTGCCAACTGGATTTTGAAAAGTTGGAATTGTATATATAAACTTTGGTGTAATTCCACTATTTTTTAATTCAATTAATTTGTTCTCTAGAGAGGCCGGTATCATACCTTCTTCATCCATTTCTACACCAGCCATTTTAGCGCCAAATCTTTCAAAAACTCTTAAAGCTCCTGTATATGTAAACTCTTCTGAAACAATCGTGTCACCAGGATTAATAAATAATTGGGTGATTAAATTTATAGACTGCCCAGAACCTGCAGTGATGATCACATTTTGAGGACCTACTTCTATACCTCTATTGTCTTTAATTTTTTTACAAACTAATTCACGAAATTCGAGAAGACCTTGGGGGTGTGGATAGAAAACTAAATCTCGCCCTTGGTCTTTTAATGCTTCACCCAAAGACGTGTGCAATTCCCCAATGGGAAAATGGTCTGGATCAGGGAATGCGACTGCAAAATCGTATTTTGGCCTTGGAAGGGGTTCAGTTAAAACTGAATTTTGAGGCACGTTATTAGCAAAAAAACTATTATATTTTTTATCACCCATAATTAATTCCTAACAAAAAAATATTTAGATTCTTAAAATATACAGCCAATGTATATCACGAACAACATATAATTCTATAATTATCTAAATAAATCTTGCTCTGGTGGTCGAATTAAGTCATTTATAGATCCCTCATCCGGAACAAACTTATAACCTTTAACCAAACACACAGGAATATTATCTAGTTTATTCATTACCAATTCAGAAGCAGCAGCCAATTCATCCACAACTGCAATTACAGATGCCTTGAGATCCATTCCATTTGCATCACTTAATCCTCTGTAATCACGAAAAGGAGACATGCCTGATAGGCCAATTGCCACATTAGTCACACCAAATCTCCATGGCCTACCCCAAGTATCTGTAACAATTATTGCGGTATCTATCCCCAATGACTTTTTTATAGAATTTCGAATATTAAATGCAGATTTATCAGAGTCTATCGGCAAATAAGTGGCCATGTTATCACCAGATACATTCGATAAATCAATACCGGCATTTATGCAATAAAAACCATGTTCAGTTTCCGTAAGTAAAACCCCATTCTGCATTTTAGAAATTCTTTTGCTTTTTTGAAAAACCAATTCAATTAATCTTGGATCTCTATCCCATTCTATTGCCCATTTTTTTGCTAAATTAGATGGCGTAATAGTGTTCAAATCGACTAAGCAAGATTCAGATTTAGATATGATTTTTTGAGTTACAACAAGAATATCACCATTTTCAATAATGATGTTTTCTTTTTCACAGGCATCCATAATTAATTTTGGCAAATCGTCTCCAGGGTATATGATAGGTAAACCTTCGATACCAATAATACTTATGGATTTCATACTCATCTCCAATCTAAATAGTCCTGAGACATATTATTATATCATTATAGGTAAATACAAATTATATTTAAGTTTAGACATATATGTTATACTTCTAAAACCTAATTTGAGTTTGCAAAATTTATTTTATTTTTTATTTAGGAGAGTGAAGTGGAATTATTTAGAAGCCTTTTATTTGTACCTGGTAATAGAAGTGACATGCTGGAAAAAGCAAGTACTGCAAATACTGATATTCTTGTGCCTGATATGGAAGATTCTGTTCCCGACAACGAAAAAAGTAATGCTCGTAGTTTAATTAGTGAAAAATTGAGTACATTATCTGGAAAAAATCAATCTATAGTACCGAGAGTCAATGCCTTAGATACTGGTTTAATCTTTGATGATATACGTGCTGTAGTAAGTTCTAAAACCTATGGAATAAGTGTAGGTAAAATCGAGAGCAGTTGGGATATTAAAGAAATTAGTAAAATATTAAGTCAAATAGAATCAGAAAAATCAGTAGAAGATGGTAAAACGAAAATTATAGCATGGATAGAAAGCGCTTCAGCTATAGTAAATGTTAGTAGTATTGCATCAGCATCGAGTAGAATGCTCGGCATAGCTTTCGGTGGTGAAGATTATACAAACGATATGGGTATTCAAAGGTCGGATACAGGTATTGAAATACTATACCCTCGTTCTGTTGTTGCAATAGCAGCAAAAGCTGCTGGTATTACAGCAATCGATACTCCATATGTCAACTTCAGAGACAATGATGGACTAGAGCAAGAGATAAAAAGTGTTTTACCACTAGGTTTTAAAGCTAAATTTGCTATTCATCCCGGACAATTAGAAAGTATTAATAATCTATTTAGTCCTTCACAAGAAGCCATTGAATATGCCAAAAAGGTGATTGAAGTATTCGAAGAAGCAGAAAAAAATGGTTCTGGCGCAACTTCTCTTGACGGTAAAATGATTGACGTACCAGTGGTAAAAAGAGCACGCAACCTTCTTGAATTAGCAAACAAAATGTCTCAGTCTTAAATAAATATGTAGCGAGATATATTTATGCCTTTTAATGATGATTATATCGAATTAAACAACATTATTGCTGCCACCTATTTAGGTATAACCCCAGAAGAGCAATCAATAAAACAAGATATATTAATAAATATAAAGCTATATAAAGATCTAAAATCATCTGCAGTATCTGACAAAATTGAAGATACCATAAATTATTCTGACGTTATAAATTATCTTTATTATGAATTAGCAAAGACAAAATTTAATCTAATTGAATCACTTGCTGAATATCTTGCTAGTAGCTTAGCTGATGTTTTCAACCCATATGCTATTGAACTAGATATATCTAAAACGAACCCTCCTCTGGACTATTATCCTGATTCAAAAATAACTATACATATATATCGTAAATTCAAAGAAAGTTAGCTAGATGAAAAAACGTATATTGTTTCTATTTTTTGCTGTTTCATTAATTACATTAGTACTCTGTATCTCTTACTTCGTATTTTATAATAAAGCAGAGTCTACCAAAAAAGTGGAATTGAACCTAATAGCAACACTAGGGACTAGTGATATATCCATTGGCTCTAATAGATTAATTCTAGGTATTCAAAACCCTCAAAGAAAAACAATTATTGCCGACAAAATTTCAATCGATTTTTTCCAACAAAAAAACAACTCCTCTATATTTCAATTCACAAAAGAAGGTGATTTTATTAATTGGCCTAATTCAAAATCTGGAGTTTTTGCTTCTAGCGTAAATTTTGACACACCTGGTGACTGGTTAGCGGAAATCAGACCACAAGATGGAAAATATAAAAATCAAAAAGCAAGAATAGTAATAAGGGTTAAATCAACAAGTTTAACGCCGTCTATAGGTGATAAGATCCCTAAAACAAACAATTTAGTAGCTAAAAATAACGAAGAACTGAAGTATATAACTTCTGATATTAATCCACTTTTGAATTTATATAATAAATCAGTAGACGATATATTATTATTGAAAGACAAACCTTTATTAATATTATTTGCGACACCAGGACAATGTAAAAGTTTTACTTGTGGACCACAAATGAATATTATCAAAACACTTCATGAAAATTATAATAAGGATATGTATTTCATTCATATAGAAGTATATGATATTGAAAGTGCAAATAAAGAAGGAGAATTTACTAAAATTTCACCAGTTATAAAACCTTGGAATTTACCAAGTGAACCTTGGGTTTTCTTGATTAATACCAAAGGGATTATTATAGACAAATTTGAAAGTTTTGTACCTCAAGATGAGTTGGAGCTTTCAATTAATAGAATACTTAGTAATAATTTATAGAAATAGTTAATAGAAATAATTAATAATATGGGCTCTAATCTAAACTTAAATATTGACTACGATATTTCAGGTGCTGAAAAAAGCAATATTCCCTATCAGCTAAGAAAGATTACTGAAAAGATTATTGAAAATAGAGTAATTCCAGATAATGAATTGTATGAAATATTTTTCGATAAATATATTACCATTAAGGATTTATGTATTTCTGCATCTCTAATTCGAAATGCAGGCAAAAAAAATATTGTAACCTTTTCTCCAAAAATATTTGTCCCATTAACACAAGTATGCTCGGATATTTGTTCCTACTGCACATTTCGGGAAGACCCAACTTCTTATGATACGATCTTTTTAAAGGAAAATTATATTTTAAATCTAGCCCAAAAAGCTGATCTACTGGGTTGTAAAGAAGTGTTATTTACCCTTGGAGAGCGTCCAGAAAGAAAATTCCCTATAGTGAAAAAATGGCTTAAAGATCATGGGTATATTTCAACAATTGAATATCTTTCCTATATATCTGAATTAATCGCTCGTGAAACAAATTTATTCCCTCATGGAAACCCAGGTACAATGACACGAAATGATATGAAAAAATTAAAAAATACTAATGTTTCTCTTGGTTTAATGTTAGAAAACATTAGTGATAGGTTATCACAAATAGGCGAACCTCATGAATTTGCTCCTAGCAAACGTCCAAAAGCCAGATTAAAAACAATCGAAAATGCAGGAAAATTACAAATACCATTTACAACTGGAATTTTAGTTGGTATTGGAGAAACAAAAAAAGAGAGATTGGATTCTATTTTTGCTATCAAAAAAATAAATGAAAATTATGGCCATATCCAAGAGTTGATAGTTCAAAACTTTAGAGCAAAATCAGATATTCCTATGAAAAGTCACCCAGAACCACAGGTTGAAGATTTTATTTGGACAATTGCTGCTACCCGTATTATCATGGGATCTAATGCCAATATTCAAGTACCGCCTAATCTTAATGAAGGGTATTATGAGAATTTCCTAAGCGCAGGAATAAACGACTGGGGAGGAATATCCCCACTAACCATTGACTATGTTAATCCTGAAGCGCCATGGCCTACTATTGAACAATTAAATCAAAAAACTACCGAAAAAGGATTTGAATTAAAACCAAGACTACCTATATACCCTGAATTTATTGAATCTAAAAATGCTCAATTTAAATACTCTAAACTATTATCAAAAAAAATCGAGTCATCGGTGGATTCAAATGGATTTGTAGATGGAGGAATATTTAACTATGTCAAAGTTAAAAAACCAACAATTGTTTAATTCAGAATTAAACGACTCATTTGCCAATATTAGTCCTAAGATAGCAAGAATATTAAACAAAGCTCTTGAAGGTAAGGATATTACTATCTCTGAAATCTCTTTGCTACTCACTACTAATGGCCCAAATTTGAA
The DNA here is from genome assembly GCA_009392515.1 of SAR202 cluster bacterium. NCBI lineage: Bacteria > Bacillati > Chloroflexota > Dehalococcoidia > SAR202 cluster bacterium. The sequence continues at coordinate 16,543 of VFGE01000048.1, forward strand.
CGCAGTAGTATGGACAGCTGATTTATTACGTGCCAAAACTGTTGGTGATAAAGTAACCTATGTTGTTAATAGAAATATAAACTTCACCAATGTTTGTATTAAAGGATGTGGATTTTGTGCATTCAGTCGAGATTATAGAACTGAAGAATCCTATATATTACCTACTGAAGAAATCATTAGAAGAGGTAAGCAAGCGTATATGTTAGGAGCTACCGAATTATGTATTCAAGCAGGGTTACCGCCCAAAATGAATGGTGATTATTATATAGAGTTATGTAAAGAAATCAAAAAAGAAATCCCAAATATACATATACATGGCTTTTCTCCTGAAGAGGTTTTATATGGATCCATTCGGTCTAAGACTAGTATTAAAGAGTATCTAATAGAATTAAAAAATGCCCAAGTTACGAGCCTCCCTGGAACCTCTGCAGAAATATTAGATCAAAAAATAAGAGATACTATTTCTCCTGGTAGGATTACAGTTAAACAATGGATAGATGTAATTACAACAGCCCACAAAATAGGGATTCCTACTACTTCAACAATGATGTATGGTCACATAGAAACAAACCATCATATTGCAAATCACCTTGTTTTACTACGAAACATACAAAAATCAACTGAGGGATTTACTGAGTTTGTCCCTTTAAGTTTTATTTTTGATGAAGCACCAATGTTTAAAAAACAATCGATTCCAAACTTAAGAAAAGGACCATCAGGTATCGAAGTTCTAAAAATTCACGCTGTCTCAAGAATAGCATTAAATAACTGGATACCAAATATTCAAGTATCATGGCCAAAAGAAGGCCCCAACATAGCTCAAATACTACTTAATGCTGGAGTAAATGATATGGGAGGTACTTTAATGAACGAGAGTATTTCTACAGCCGCTGGAGCTCAACATGGGCAATTATTGAGACCTAGAGAAATACGACAACTTATATGGGAGACAGGGCGAACACCTGCTGAAAGATACACTGACTATAGCATACATAAAATTTTTTCCGAAAAAGAAGAAAATAGCGACCCCCTTGATTCTATAGAAGAAAATAGTGAAAATATTTTTGGCTCTTATAAACAATTAATAAACATGCCTAAATATAAATATATTCACCCTAATAAATCTGATAAAAAGCTACAAAGCCCATTCTAATGAACAAAGATATCGCTGAAATCAGCATATTAACTCTAGCAGGCGGTGTTGGCGGCGCCAAATTGGCCAAAGGGCTATACCTCTCACTTGACCCTCATCAATTAAAAATAGTAGTTAATACAGCTGATGATACTGAAATCTATGGTTTATATATCTGCCCAGACCTTGATACTATGATGTATTCATTGAGTAATTTATCTAACACAACACAAGGATGGGGAATAATAAATGACTCTTACACCACTTTAAATATGTTGAATTATTATGGATACGATACATGGTTTAATATTGGTGATAAAGATTTTGCCACTCATATTCTACGAACCGAATTAATAAGATCAGGGAGCAGTTTATCTGAATCTATAAATCTAATTAGAACCAAACTAGGTATTAAATCAGAAATATACCCAATGTCTGATCAAATAGTAAGAACAATATGTACAACAAACATTGGTAAATTGAACTTTCAAGAATATTTCGTTGAACATAAATGTGAACCAAAACTATTAAACATAGATTTTGAAGGAATAGATTTAGCACAAATGTCTACTGGATTTGAAAAAGCATTAGAAAGATGTGACGCATTAGTCATATCCCCTTCAAATCCTTACGTTAGTATTGATCCTATAGTATCTATAAATAAGGTACGTGAAAAAATTGAGAATTTTAATGGTATAAGAATCGCAGTAAGCCCAATTGTAAAAGGTAATGCAATTAAAGGGCCAGCAGCAAAAATGTTAGATGAATTTGGTGAAGATGTAAGTTGTGTTGGAATTGCAAATTTATTACGTGGAATTTGTGACATTCTAATAATAGATACACAAGATTTATCTGAAATTAGAAATATTGAAAAATTAGGGATAAATGCAGTAGCTACTAATACTATAATGAATTCTGATGAAGATAAAAAACAACTGGCAAAATTTATCTTAGAGATTATTAAAAAACAAATCTAAAATGGTGACACCTAACTCCAAATCTAATTTTGAAATAATCATACCAATCGCAAATATATCAATTGGAAATACAAAAACACGTCTTGCCAACAAACTAAGTGAATTACAACGAAAAAACTTGACGATTTGGCTCTTAAACCATGTAGTGACTACCTCTTATATGGCATTAAGCCAATTAAAAATGGAACCATATATAACAATCTTGGGAAATGAGTACTCAACACCAGAATTTGATTATATTTCTCATATTTATTCAATAAAAAATCAAATACCTATAAAAAATTTAGGAAATAATTTAAATGATAGCCTGCAACAATATTTAGACATATCAAAAAAAAACAATAAATTAATATTACCTGCTGATCTTGGTATGATCCAAATAAATGATATTTTACAATTTATTCAAAAATCAAATAATTTCAAAATACCTGTAATAGCTAAAGCAAATAAAGATAATGGTACTAATGGGTTACTGTTACCTTTGAATAAAGATTTCAAATTTAGATTTGGGAAAAATAGTTTTACTTCTCATATAGATATACTTAGGACGTATGAAATAGTTAATAGCCATGGAATAAATAACGATATAGATGAACACTCAGACTTAATCAAATTAATGAAAAATAACAACTCTATCAAATATGTTTTAGATATTAAAGGTAAAATTGTAATACCATTTAATGAATATAGCCATGTAAATAAAGAGATAAATGTGAATCTTGTAAATGATAATTTCACGCTACCAAATAACATGGAATTAAAAGAGTCAAAAAAGACATACTTTTATAATAAGTCTATAGATATAATAATTAATTAGGTGGTAACCGAAATACGTCAGTGTATATTTTTCTATTTTCTCCAAATTTACCGCTATCATTCTCTAACAACAATTCTTCTGCCCAAATATATTCAACATCATTCCAATCAATAGGAAATGCTGGATCGCTAAAAAAATCAACACATGCTTCTGTATGGTCTTTAGCAAATTTATATCCAAGCATTTGAAAATTGTCATACTGATTACCGATGTAAGAAATAAAATCACCCTTCATTTCGGCTAATATAATGTATAGTTTCATAACTAATCTCTATAAAAAATCTAGTTACTAATAGAAGATTCTAGCAATTGCAAAAATGGATCAGGATATACACCTAAAACTAATATACCAATTAAAGTACAAATTAAAACGATATTTAATGAATAGGATCTAAAATTATGATATTTGTCTATTTGAATATCTGAAACAAAAAGCGTTTTTATGACTTTAAGGTAGTAATAGGCTGAAAAAACGCTATTAATCACACCGAATAAAACCAACCAAATTAATTCCGATTTTATAGCAGCATTGAATAAATATAACTTTCCTAAAAATCCAGATGTCGGAGGTAAACCAATAAGAGACAAGAAAGATATCACTAAAACGATTGATGCAAATTTATTAGTAAAAAAAGCACCTGAGTAACTTTGTATTGAATAACTATTAGTAGATAACGAAATGCTCATTAATGAATAAAAAGCTGCAATATTTGTAAATGAATAAGTAAATAAATAAAAAAGTATCGCAACTTGCCCTGATACCGTACTAAATTGAGAAAAACATGCAACTCCGATTAATATATACCCTGCATGTGCTATACCACTATAGCCCAATAGTCTCTTTGAATTTCTTTGAAGTAATGCACCAGCATTACCCACCATCATAGTGAGAGCTGCAATAATTGCGATACCATAAGTCCAATCTAGATATCCATAAGCAATAATAAAAACTTTTATTAGCAAAGCAAGTCCTGCAG
>VFGE01000049.1 GCA_009392515.1 SAR202 cluster bacterium
TTTTTATTTGAAATGAACCTTATTATATCTTCATTCAGTCCTTTGGTGCAGTTTCAGATTCTATATCTGTAATAAAACCATATTGATAATTTTTTGCAATAGAATCTTTTACTTCTACATTCGTACCATCATCAAATTCGCTTTCGCTTGTAGGATTTTTTGTTGCCATTTGATTCCTTTTATTAATTTTGATTCCTTTTGTTATTCTGTTTGTTTTATTGCATACTAAATAGGTATCAATATTTACCAATTATGCATTGTATTTGTTAGATAGAGATTGACCCGTACACATTGTAGCTATTATGCTACCGTGTGTAAGTTATTATACCATAATTTATGATTAATTGAAGAGTTTTATTCTTGCTTGGAAAGGTAATAATTAATGAATTTAGATTTGCATAGTCACTCTGTATCTTCTGATGACTCGAGAGCAACTGTTGAGCAATATCTTAAATGGATTGTATCTTTAAGAAAAAAAGGATATGTCGTAGATGGCATTGTCCTTACCGAGCATAGAAAGTTTGATATAGACATAGATTACACTCAGTTGTCTGAAAAATATGATGTTTTAGTTCTTAAAGGATCTGAGCTTGATACAAGACATGGCCACTTTTTAGTTTACGGCGTTACAAAACAAATGCTAGATAAAATAGATTTTGGGAATGTTAAGATGGACTCAATTGAATTAATGAGGATTGCTCAACAATCTGGGGCTATAGCATTTCCAGCTCATCCGGGTAGATTTGGTATTGGTTTTTGTGAATATTCCGATACTGGTCTTGATTTTAATCAAGTTGGTATAGTCGAACACCTTAATGGGAGCTATCGTGCGGGTGAATTAGAAAGAACAGAGAAATTAATTTCTGAAAAGGGATATTTGGGAACAGGTGGTAGTGATGCTCATTTTGTTAGTGCAATAGCTACATGCTTGACTGAATTCCGAGAGAGTATTCATAATGAAAAAGATTTAGTAGAAGCTTTAAATGAAAAAACATTCAAAGCAATTACCCTGGAAGAAACAAAAATTCCAGGTTAAATGAATTGAGGTAAAAATGTCAGAAGATTTGAATAAAGATCAAATTGATTATGATAAAAGTCAACTTGGTAAAGAATATCCTGCTGGTTCTTTTTTAGTAACAGAAGAAGAAGTATCCATGTATTGTAATTCGATTGGAGAACAATCTGAAATATGCCATGATAAATCAAAAGCATTAGAAGCTGGATATCGTGATATTGTTGCTCCTCCCACATTTTGCGCTCTTTTTGTGAGAGGATTTGATAGGCCTAATATAAATTTAAATTTTGGGAAATCTGGGTTTCACGCTGGTGAAGCAATTGATGTTTTAGAACCAATATGTGTTGGAGATACACTTAATGCTTCGATACAATTAAGTGATGTATATGTTAAAACAGGCAGATCAGGTCAAATGGTATTTATAGTATGGGAACATATATTTAGAAATCAAAATGGAAATATCGCCGCAAAAGTAAGAGAATCTCATGTGAGGAGAGAGTGATGAAATATATTGAAGATGTAGACTTGGGAGATGAATTTGGTCCGATACAAATTGAGGTTAAGCCTGATGATGTAATCGATTTTTGCAAAACATGGATTCGCGAAGAGGAAAATAGCAAGAATATATTTAATGCTGCTCCTACAAGATTTACTGATGAAGAATTTGCCAAAAGTGAAGGTCTTCCTGGAGCTATTGTTCCAGGAATTATGAGTATGGCTTATCTCGCTAGATTATTAAACACTGCTTGGCCAAACGGGACTATAACCCAACTAGATGTTGTTTTTCGACAATTGGTTCTTCACAATCAAATAATTAATTTAGTAGGGGTGGTAACTGATACCGTTTCTGAAGACACGGAAAATTATATTGAATGTGACGTTTATATTGAAAATAACGAAGGTTCTAGACTTGTTGGTGGGAAAGCGCGTTTAAACATGCCAACAAAAAAGTAAATATTTATAGACTATTCCCAATAATCTTTTCCTCCCACATTTCATTGATTTCTTGTTGTTTGATTCCTAGTATAGACCCTAGTATTTCTTCATTATTTTCTCCATATATATTTGCACGCTTAAATAGAGGGTCTTTAATATACTGAAATTCCCAAATGTTTTTTGGGTAACTATGTTCACCAGCAATGGGGTGATCGATTTTAATGAAATAATCTCTGGTATTTAAATGCTCGTTGTCAACGATCTCGCGTTCATTCATTATCGCCGCAGAAGGGATAAAGTTTTTTTGTAGTAAATGCATTAATTGAAATTTATCATATTGTGAAGTCAATTTATTTAGGGTTTTATCAATGTCATCATGATACTTTATTCTTGCTAAAGCATTTTTATATAGCGAATTATTTAAAAGATCATTAGATTTAAATAGGCTACATAAATTTTCCCAGTCCATATCATTTCTTATTGATATCGCTATCCATTGATTATCTCCCTCACATTTATAAACACCTTGAGGTGCTCTTGTGGGGTGCCTGTTTCCTATCTGCTTTGGGTTTTGATTATTCATACTATATCCCATTAAGTATTTTGTAAGATGAGGAATAAATGTTTCAGCCTGTGAAAGATCTATACTTTGTCCAGTTCCATTTATATTTCTATGAAATAGTGCCATGCAAACAGATATTACTAAGTTTAGTGCTGCTATAGCATCAGTATGGTATATAGACATAGTTTCAGTGGGTTCAGTATCGGGTGGGGTTCGAAGTAACCAATGCCCTGTAAATGCATCGAGGCCACTACCTAATGTTACATATTTCTGATAGGGTCCATCAACTCCCCATCCGGGCATAGATACCATAATTAAGTCTGGTCGGTATTGTTTCAGTATATTATATGATATTCCTAGGTTTTCCATAGTTCCAGCAGAGTATCCCTCGATTACTACATCACTACATTTTACTAATTCAAATAAGGTTTTTTTTCCAATTTCAGTTTTTAAGTCTATAGATAATCCTTTTTTATTTCGATTTGCCATATTGTGGCTAGCGTATCCGTCCCATGGACGCTCTTGGCTTAATTTATTTTCAACTAACCCTCTGCGCGCAGAAACTACATCATGTGGTCTTGTTATTGGAGCTCTGGGGTACGATTCAATTTTAATTATTTCTGCGCCTAAATCCCCCATAAGGGAGTTTCCCATAGGGCCTGCCCAAACTTCGGTCAATTCCAATATGCGTATATTTTTTAAAGGATAATTATTTAAATGCATTAAATTGTTCCATTAGACTTCAATATGGATAAATTTTTTACAGGAACACCAAGAAATTTGATTAAAATTTCTTTAGTGTGTTGGCTTAATTTAGGAGCAGGGGTATTTATTCCCCATTCAAGTTTAGAAAAACGAAATGGGGCTCCTGTGTATGTAATTTCACCTGCTAATTCGTGTTCAGACTTAAAGAAATAAGATCTATGAACTAATTGGGGGTCTAAGAAGAGATCTCCAATTTGGTTTATTGGGGTACACATTACTCCGTATTCTTGGCATATTTCAAAGACTTCCTGTTTTCGTCTTGGAAGTAACCATTCAAGTAGATATGTTTCAAATTCTTCTTGTTTGGATTCTCTTTTTGCTGGTATTGACCAATTAGGATCCTTTAACAAATCTTCTTTTCCAATTGCACTGCATAGTCGTCTAAAAAACCTGTCCTCTCCTGAACCAAATACTATATACCCATCTTGACATGGGTAGCATCCAGTAGGGTATCTAAGGTCTATTGACCCTCTTTGTAGTAATCTTTTGGTATATTGATCAAATACTGTACGTGTATCAACATTGCCAATTTGGGCTTCCATACCAGATATCTTAATTAGATGACCCTTAGAATTGCTATTTAAAGCAAATATAGCCGCCATAGAGGCAGCTGCTGCAGTCGTCCCTATCTGATATAGAATGACATCAGACCCATACTGTAACGGAGGGCCTTCTGCTATTCCATGCGGTGACATTCTATTGGTTAAGGCAAATGAAATAAAATCGTTTGTTTCATATTCTGAATATGGTCCATAATCACCAAATGGAGTAATATGGGTAATAATTAAACTTGAATTTAATTCTTGCAGTATATTTAGCGATAATCCTAGTTTTGTTAAAAAGCTTGACGGTTTATCAATAACTAGAAGGTCGCACTTTTTAATCAATTCAATAAATATAGCTTTTCCATCCATTGTATTTAAATTTAAAGTGATACTTTTTTTGTTAGTATTTAAATTAAGATACAATCCACTTGTTTCACAATTAGGTATGTTTTTTGGAAAAGGTCCAGACTTTCTACTTGAATCACCTTGTAAAGGTTCAATTTTTATTACATTTGCCCCATAATCGGCAAATAATTTTGTGCAATAAGGTGCAGATATATAATCTCCAATTTCTAATATTATTAGATCTTCAAAATTTGTTGTGTTGTTAGATTCTCTCATTACTACTGTATTTTTATATTTTGATATCATTAGAAAATTCTAATTGTTATCGGTCAAGTACATAAATTAGCATAAAATGCCAATTATCTAGATAGTATGACTTATTATTCATAAACTAACTCCTTTTTGATAAGTGTGGTATATTTTACGTAATTTATTGGAGGTAAAATGAATATTGATTTACTGACGAAAATTTCTATAACAGAAGCTATTACTGCTTTGGTAATACTTTTTCTGGGTTTCATAATTGCACTCATAACATATTTTGTATTTAGAAGGATACGAAATAACTTAAAAGAAAATAACCAACATCAACTTGCTTCAGTAATATCCGATTTTGACACAATAGTCATACTAACTATTGTATTTGTCTTTATTTATTTAGGATTGCTTTCAATTAATGAATTGCGTGACGGCATTTCACAATTCAACCAAGTATTTACGATTCTTCTCGTCCTCCTTGTTTCCTATTCACTTATTAAAGCGAAAAACCATTTATTAGAATGGTATTCAGAGAAAATTAATTATGACAACTCTCCACAGACTAAAGTTGTTAAAACTTTAATTCCTACTGCTCATTGGCTATTTACTTTAATAATAGTTTCGTTAGCAATTCTTATAAATCTAGACATAATAGGAATTTCTATAGCACCTCTTATTGCAGGTTTGGGTATAGGAGGTTTAGCAGTAGCATTAGCTTTACAAGGAACTCTTAGTAATTTTTTTGCAGGAGTTAATGTTTTGACTGATGGGAGTATACGAGTTGGTGATTATGTGGAACTCTCAGAGGGTTTTTCAGGAATTGTTACCGGCATAGGTTGGAGAACTACTCGAATTAGAACACTGGGCAACAATACAGTAATTTTGCCTAACAATCGGTTAGCAGATACTATCGCTACAAACTATAGTTTTCCATATGATGAGATGTCTGTCTATTTAAGAATAGGTGTTGGCTATTTTGAAGATTTAGCATATGTAGAAAACGTTGTTGTAGAGGTTGCCAAAGAAGTTTTGTTAAATACTGAAGGGGCAGTTTCTAATTATAATCCCACAGTTTGGTATGAAGAATTCGGTGATGATAATATAAATTTCTGGGCAGTTTTGCGAGCAAAAGGATATTTCGAATCATGGGCTGTAAAACATGAATTTATCAAAGCAATATCCGAAAGATTTAAAAAAGAAAACATCGAGATATCTTTCCATAACACTAATATTTTTATGAGAGACAAATCATAAATTGAATTATGTTACTTCCTCAAATTTTTTATGGTTAATTAAAAATACTATTACATTAGTTTATGGTGGTTGGTTTATATACATAGGTATACAACATTTTGTAGACCCTGAATGGTTTGAGCCTATTGTGCCAGTTTTCCTAGGATACCCAAAATTCTGGGTTTTATTCAGTGGATTAATTGAGATCCTATTAGGGGCGTTTTTAATAATTCCTTTCACACGAAAAATTTCAGGAGTTTGTTTAGTAATATTTTTAATAGTTATATATATCGCTAATATTAATATGTGGATATTTGATATACCTATTGACGGGAATAAACTTACGACACAGGGACACATAATACGTGGGTTTGCACAAATTTTGTTAATTACTATTGCTTTATATATAGTTGAATTTAATCCAATAAATTATTTACGTTTAAAACTTAGAATAAGACAAATTCTTAGATAAATAGAAATAGTAGTGAAAATATACTCATATTTAATTCTCTATAGACATTTGGGGTTTTTCCTATTGACAATATACTCACTCAACTGTATCGTTTGTTGTTAATGTGATAAGAACATAGGTTAACATGCAATAGGTATGTTCAGCCTTTATTTAGCATTTATTATTTATGTGTGTTATTAATGGGAGGTTTTGTTATGACAAACAAGTTTACCAAACTTATGACCCTTGGTTGTATGGTTCTCTTGGTATCAGGCTTGTCAATCTCTTGTGGTGGAGATGATGATTCATCTTCAACTGCAAGTACATCGACAGCAAGTACCAGTACGAGTACTGCAAGCACTAGTACTGCAAGTACCGCAACAACTACTGAGGCATCGACAGCAACTAACGTTGTTACAGGTATCGCTGCTTACAGCGAAGGTCAAAAAGGTGAAGTAGCAAAAGCAACACCAGTAACTGTGGATAAAAGTTTATTTACATCAATCAAACGTGGTGGAATTTTGAACCAAGCTCACAGAAGAAGCCCTCGATACTTTAGACAGGACCTTTCTACTGCTAGTGATGAAACTGCAGCTTCTATGCCTATATTTAACGGATTATTATGGACTGCACCACCAACTCATACCCAGGTTACAGGCGACATCGCTAAAGACTGGACTATTATGAATGCTGGTAAGACATATATCTTCGATCTTCATGAAAATATTGTTAACCACAATGGTAACAAATTTGATTCTGAGGACGTTAAATTTACACTTGAATGGCTTGGTGCTGAATCAGATAACCGACCTCCACACTCAAGCGTATCAACAGGTGGGGAATCTATTTTTAAAGATATAAGAACAAACGGTCCAAATCAGGTAATTATTGATTTGGTAGAAGCAGATTCTGTTTTCTTCCCACAATTAGGTCAACGTTACATGAATATGCAGACTCAGGCTGACTTCGATGAAGAAGGCTCTAAAGATGCACCAGTTGGAACTGGTCCTTATGCTATGACTAGCCATGTACCTGGTGAAAAGATTGAATATAGGAAACACAGTGACTACTTTAAAGCTGGTCTTCCATATCTTGACGGAATAGATACATTCATTATTCGTGACCCAACCCCTCGATTTGCTGCATTCGAAGCAAAACGACTTGATATTATCTTGATGGGTAGTAGTCATGGTTTGTATTCAGATATTGCGACTGCTATGGAAAAACGACATCAAGGTGAAGTTACTTGGTATGAAGGTCTTCATACTGTAGGTAGAGGTGTCCACTTCAACCACAGAAAAGAAGGTCCTTGGTCAGATAAGAGAGTTAGACAAGCTGTTAACTTAGCTATTGATAGAGATGCAATCTGTCAGGCAATCCCAGCTTGTTTCCCTGGCTATCAATTACCATCAGCAACCTATGGTATTACAGACCGAGCTGCATTGAACGACAAACCTGGTTGGGCTCCTGCAGGTCCTGGTAAGGATGCAGAAATTGCAGCAGCTAAGAAACTTATGGCTGAAGCTGGATATCCAGATGGATTTGAAGTTGACGCTTTGTGTAGAGACTCAGTTGACTATGCAGAGAGACTTTGTCCAGTTGCTGAATTCTTATTACGAGAAACCTTAAATATCCGAGCTACTCTCGATGTTAAAGAAACTGGTGCTTGGAATGAAGCACAACAGCAAACAGGTGAATGGATGATGGAATTTGGTTCTGCTAACTCAGCAAACGTTGACCATCCATACAACTGGTTAGAGTACTGGGGATTCTGTGGAGAGGGATTGTTTGAAAACATCCGTGGTTGGTGTAATGAAGATTATGATCAACTTCTCCGAGACATGAGAAAAGCAACTGAAACAGCTGAACTTAAAGATTTAGCAACTCAGGCTATAGCAATTCTTGATGAAGAAGTTCCTTCAGCTCATTTATTCTGGCCATCCAGATTCTCTATCCGATGGAATTATGTAATGAATCCTGCTGATGAGAAAAATGCTGGTCAGTATTCTGCAGCAAGAAGATTTGAAAATCAGTGGCTCAATAAATAATTGAGTAAATAGAAACTGAATTTAATGAAGAGCGCGATTATTAATCGCGCTCTTCTCTTTTGTTAACAATCTTGGAGAATTTTATATGGTAAAATCTTGGTCCTATCTAATCGCTTTATCTACCGGACATATGGTAAAACATTTTTACCAACAAGGTATATTGTTATTAATACCTTTTGTTAAGGCATCACTCGGTTTAACAGATGTTCAGGTAGGACTATTAGGAACTTCTCGTACAATCTTCTCATCGGCTATGAATATACCTGCTGGTATAATGGCTGATGTTTGGAGAGATAAAATTTCTATCATGTTGACAGCTAGTTTACTCTCCTTGGCTATTGGTTACTTTCTGTTGGGTGTAGCTCCCAACTTTATTGTTGTGTTTTTAGGAATTGCTATTACTGGTATGGGCACATCTTTGTGGCATGCACCTGCGTTTGGTTCTCTGGCCGTCGTCTATCCAGACAGAAAGGCAACAGCTATGGCTGGTCATAGAATGGGAGGCTCAATAGGTGATACATTAGCCCCTTTTATCATAGGAGCGATTCTTGGAGGAATAAGTCTTTCATTTCTTACAACCGATTCTATTCAATGGGAATCCCTATCATTATTCATGAGTATACCTGTAGCTTTATGTGCAATTTTAGTTGCAATATTTTTTAGAAATAAATCAAGTATTGCAGGTGATTCATTAAATATTAACGAATACTTTGTTGCTGTTATTCCTTTACTAAAAAACAAAGCCGTTCTTAGTATGGTGCTATTATCTGGTATACGCGGGATGTCACACAATTCATTGTCTATATTTCTCATGATCTATATGGTCGAAGACCTAGGTTTTGGTTCGTTTACAGCAGGTTTCCACTTATCTCTTCTTACTTTATTTGGCGTTATATCAGCTCCAATCATGGGTATGATATCTGATAGAAAAGGAAGAAGATCTATAATCTTTTTTGCTATTGCCTCCACCGCTATTTTAGTATTTTTATTGATACCTTTTGGTACAGGATTAATGTTGACCATAATTTTGGCTCTTTTGGGTGCTGTCCTATATACTGTCAATCCTATTATGTTAGCTACTGCTCTTGATTCTGCAAATAAAGGTACAGAAGGATCGGCTACATCACTTATGTTTACAGGAGCTGCAATATTTTCTGCCTTTGGCCCTGTATTTGCCGGATATCTTAAACAAACTTATGGAACTATGGATGCAGTTTTTTGGTTTGTTGGAATTATGATGACAATTAGTGCAATTGCAACCCTCATAGTACCAATGAAGACAAATCAATAGTAATATAACTATATGAGCTTCATTGAAATAGATAACTATTCTTTTCATTATCATCATTATAAAGGTGATGGTCCTGATATTGTATTACTTCATGGCCTAGCTTCCAATTTGAATATATGGAATTTAGTTGCACCAATATTATCACAAAGCTTTAATGTGTACACAGTTGATCAAAGGGGGCATGGCCTTTCTTCTAAGCCAGATAATGGTTATGACTTCGAGTCTATCACTAGCGACCTTACTTCTATTTGTAAAAATCTAGATTTAAATACTCCAATAATTGTTGGGCATAGTTGGGGTGCTAATGTTGTCATTGAATCCCTTGCCAAAGATACGAGTCATTATTTCAAAGGAGGGGTGTTAGTTGATGGCGGAGTGTTAAATATATCAAAAGAGAATCGTTCTACTTGGTCTGAAATCGAAACTCGTTTGGCTCCTCCAGTTTTAACACACCTAACATTAAATCAATTACTACAAAGAGTCCGGGAAAATCGAAAAGAAGACTGGAATGTAGCTTTTGAAGATGTTTTAACGAATTCTTTTGAAGTTATTAACGGTTTAATTAAGCCTAGATTATCTAGAGAAAATCATATGAAGATACTATATGAAATCTGGAATGAAAACATATTATTTCAATTGGAGTCTATTGACTCTCCAGTACTTATATTGCCTGTATCATCTGATAATAATGAATCTGTTAGCCCTAATATGCATGGAGTAAGTAAAAAGGAAGCTGTAAATATCGCGAGTTCCAAACTACATAACTCTGAAGTTATATGGCTAAAAAAATCCATTCACGATGTACCTATTCAAAATCCAAAGCTTGTAACTGATGCTATTTTTAAATCGAAAGATACTCTTTTTGGTTGATTTGATTTTTATTAATTTCTATTGGACAATAATAATAGAGTATTTAAAAATAGGTATCTTCACATTTGAATAATTCTACTCCTAATCTAAATTATGGCTCCATTTTATTTCTCGGCTCAGGTGAAACTGCATCAGCTGGGCGTATATTACATGAGCAACTATTCAAAAAGCTTTCCAAGAAAAAAGTTAATGTTGCAATTCTCGAAACACCTGCAGGTTTTGAACCTAATTCCAGACAAGTTGCTTTAGAAGTTTCTGATTTTTTTATTGAAAAACTTCAAAATTATCACCCTGATGTAAAAATAATCCCTGCTAGAAGGCGCGATGGTGACTTTAGTACCAATTCAGAAGAAATAATTAGTGATATCAAAACTGCTGATCATATATACCTAGGTGCTGGTAGCCCTACGTATTTAGTTAAACATCTAGAAAATACACTCGCTTTAGAAAATCTTCATAACCAACATCAAAATGGTTCATCGATTTGTTTGACTAGCGCTTCTTCAATAGCTTTTGGGAAATGGTCTTTACCTGTTTATGAAATTTTCAAAGTTGGTTTGGATTTGTACTGGCAACAAGGTTTAGATTTTTTTTCTAGATTTAACCTGGATTTATCAATAATCCCTCATTGGAACAATAATGATGGTGGCAAAAAAATTGATACTAGCAGATGTTATTTAGGTAAAGAAAGAGTGGATAAACTTTTAAATATGCTTCCTATAGAATCAGTTGTGCTAGGGATTGATGAGCATACTGGTTTACTTTTAGACTTTTCTAAACAAACTGTCAATGTAGTTGGAAAAGGATCTGTTCATCTTCTACAAGCTGGAAATGAAAAAATATATAGAAATGGCGATGAATTTCAATTACAAGATTTAGGTAATTTTATTATGCCTGAAAACAAATCCTCTGTAATAAACAATCACCTAGTAAAGGAAATTCCACAAAATATTATTGAATTAGCAGAAATGCGATTACAATCAAGGAAAAATAAAGAATGGGATCAAGCCGATAGATTAAGAATAAAACTTTCTGAGCTTGGGTATCAAATAGAAGATAATAATGATGGATACAGTGTATCAAAAATATGAGATATATATATAAAATGTGGTATTTATTTAATGGATTTTCATTTTTGTGGGCATTGACGATAGCTATATTATTCTTTGGGGTAATTTTTTATAGATATATACCTCGTCCACAATTTGTCATATTATTTACTGTATTAATTGCCAGTGTTTTTATTCTTTCACAATTTTTATATGCCTCACGACAAACGGCTGGAATAAATTCATATGCAAATGCTATTGAGGAAATACAAACCAAAGATTTTAACTTGGTATTTTTATATTCAAATTACTGAATTGGTTGCAAAACTGCAAAGCCGATCGTGGATCGGCTAGAGAAAGATTTAGAGAATGAAATTAATGTAATTAGACTAGATGTGATGACTGAAGCAGGCCGAGATTTCAGAGAGGAATTCTCTGTTCGTGTCACACCTGGATTTGTCTTAGTTAATAATGAAAATAAAGAGTTATGGCAGTTTATTGGAATTCCAAATTCTAAAACATTTATAGAACGAATCAAGAAAGAAATAAAGGATACAAATGGATAGATTAACTACACTTCTTTCATCGAATAAAATAACAAGAGTGTTTCTTCTATTCACTATACTATTAATAGCCATTATTGGTTGTGGAGAAGACCAAAATTCAGATATTGCATTAGATGAATCAGAGTATGACGTTAAATATGATAACAAAGATTTATTGGTAAAATCTAACGTTGAAGAAACCGCTACTAGCAAAAATAATACAAAAGAATCGGAACCTACAAATAATCCTAAAGAATTTATTAATACTGAACTTCAAGAATCGTTAAACTCTAATAACTATTCAAAAGAAAATGAAGAAAAAGATGTAGATACTGTCTATAATTTAAGTTTAGTTTATCTATATTCAGACTACTGAATTGGTTGCAAAAATGCAAAGCCGATCGTGGATCAGCTAGAGATTGAACTAGACCCTCAGATTGATATCAAAAGGATTGATATTCTTACTGAATATGGTAATGAATTTAGTAACGAATACTCATTGAGTACACCCGGGTTTATATTACTGAATAATTCAAATAAAGAATTATTTAGATTTATAGGGGTGCCCAATAAGTCAAAATTTGCAGAGCAATTAAAGGAATATATCTAAATTCATAATTAATTTGCAGGTATTTCCATTATTTCAATCCTGCTACCGTCTGGTGTTCCTATAAACGCTATAGACATACCAGTGGCGGGATTAACATTTGGTCCCTCTAATACTGTTGCTCCAAGAGTTTCTAGTCTAGTTAATTCTTTGCTCATATTATCAACTTCAATACCAAAATGTTCGATACCAAGATGTACTCCAGAACCTAATTCTGGTAGAGATTCATCAGTTCTGGCACCTGATATATTTATTGCAACTCCATCCTTTGTTTTGCAACGTACAAATTGGTCACCCGAATCTCGCATGACACTACTTAGTATTTCAAACTCAAATGCTTGAACATACCAATTTGCGACTATTTCAGGGTTGTCAGCCTTAATGTGTACATGATTAAATTTGTATGCCATTACATTCTCCTATTCATTAACTACTTTATTTGTAAGTACTCCTATATTTTCCACTTCAACTTCAACAATATCCCCGTGACTCATATTTTCAGGATGACCAGAAGTCCCAGACCATATCATATCTCCAGGAGATAACGTTATTGCTTGGCTTATAAAGCTTATTAATTTGCCAAAATTAAAAAACATATCAGAAGTATATGCTTTTTGAACTTCTTCACCATTGACTCTTACTATCATTGCGTTTTGTTCTCTTGGATCAAAAGACGTTTCTATCCATGGCCCAATCGGAGCAAAAGTATCAGACCCTTTTGCTCTCCAAAATTCTCTGTCATCACGTTGCCATGTTCTTTCGGATATATCATTTCCACATGTGTAACCCAATATATTATCCCATGCGGTATTTTCATCAACGCGTCTTGTGGTTTTACCAATAATTGCAATACATTCTCCTTCATATTGAATACCGCTAGGTGAGTCCTTAGGGATAATTATATTTTCTCCTTCACCAATAATTGAAGTTATAGATTTAAACCATGGATCAGGTTGCTCAATAGTAGTTGCATTTGTCCCGAGTGCTTCATTTGCCATTTGTAGATGATCTAAGAAGTTTAAACCTGGACCATACATTTGTTTAGGCGTGCAGGGTGGTAATAATTTCACACTTTTAAGTTCAAATTTTTTATCAGTTTGTTGAAATTCTCCAAAAATATCTCCATCAATTTTATAGATTATATTTGACTCAAAAACGATCCCATAACTTTCTTGATTATTATTTGCTTTGAATCTGCAGATCTTCATGACAACCTCCTGGGGTGCTATTGCATTATATTGAGTTTATCGGCTAATTGTTTGTTTGATGGTTCTACTAAAACCGAATTATCAGGGAAGATTATTGTAGGGATAATTTGTTTACCATTATTAGTTTTAATTACAAAATTTTTGGCATTTTCATCTTGATCAATATTAATCTTTTGATAAGAGATGCCATACCTATCTAAAAAGCGCTCTGCTCTTATACAGTCACCACACCAATCAGCTCCATACATGATAATTTGTTTAGACATTAATTCTCCAGTTCTTATAAATTTATTATTATTCGTAATATAATAGAGAGTACAAGTTAGTTCAATCATTAAATTAATACAAGTATTGGAGAGGATATGATAATAGATAGTCATTGCCATGCAGGACTCAATTGGTTTGAACCAATTGAATTGCTTCAGTATCAAATGGAAATAAATAATGTATCTAAAGCAATACTAATACAACATGGAGGCAATTACGATAATTCCTACATTATTCAATGTGCAGAAAATCAACCAGAGAAGTTTTCAGCAGTTGTTTGTGTAGATAATAATGATATTAATTCTCCAGAGATATTAAAAAATTTAGCTAATAATCCAAATGTCGTGGGAGTAAGATTGAGACCAAACGAACGATTTAAATATGGAGATCCTCTAACTTTATGGAAAATAGCTGAGTCTGAAGGTTTGGTTGTAAGTTGCTTTGCTATTAACGCCAATTTATGCGCTACTCATGAATTCCAAGAACTTGTAAGTACTATTTCAGATACCAAAATTATACTAGAGCATTTGGGCGGAGTTTATATTTCTAGAACACCAGAAGTTACCAAATCTCCTTTCACCTCATTCAAAAAAGTTCTTGAATTAGCACAATATAACCATACATATATGAAATTTGGTGGATTAGGAGAATTTTGTGAACGACCAAATACATTAACTGCAGATATCGGGTTCAAAGATATACCTCCATTAATCGAATTGGCTGTAGATGCTTTTGGCTTTCAAAGATTAATGTGGGGAAGTGATTACACTCCAGTTAGTCAACGTGAAGGATATGCTAATGCTCTAAACTATCCTTTAAACCTAGATATCTTCAATTCGAAAGACGCTAAAAACCATGTCTTATCAAAAACGGCTATAGAATGCTGGGGTCTTTAACACAGAATGAAAGGAATATCTATGAATACACGATTATCATTGTTTGCTATAAACGGGTTGTTAGGAACAACTGTATTACTTAGTTATATTTGGGGAATCTATTCAGCTGAAGATCCTATGGCACTATGGGGGGAAATGCCTGAAATATATATATCCTATATTACGGGATCAATGTTCATAGCAGCTTTGGGGTATATTGTTTACACTCTTTATATTGCATATGGACGAGATATTATTATTACTGATGATTCATTTTATCCGTATAATCTAACGTACATTATTATCTTAGTTTCAGCTTCGATATGGATGCCTTTAACTGTTTGGTATGTGGATACCTCTTCTTTGTTTTATTGGATTCTAATTGTTGGTAGCTTGTATATTGTAGGATTTATGTCATGTTTTATGACCTATTTATTGGTAAAAAGTACTCCTAAAGTCAATCTATGGAAAAATATAGCAATTGGTGGTTCTATATGGTTTACCTTTCACACTCTTATTCTTGATGCTATTGTGTGGGTTATCTGTTTCCATTAAATTCTATATTATCTTTCAATAAATAATTGACAACAGTTTTTTTATCAATTAATATACAACGGCTCACTAATTAACCGGAGAGACTTAATAGATGAATTTTACTGCAATGCAAAATATGCGCTTTATGATGATGTACATGATGATGTGCACTATGCTTAGTGCTATGTTTTCTGGTTGCCAGAAAAGAGAGGTTTTGCGCATATAATTGATTGTAGAAAAAATTTCACAAATTGTAATAGACCTCGTAACGAGGTCTTTTTTTTTACTCTCAGTTAAATGACGGTAATAGATCAAATTAAGAATTAAAGGTATTTATATATATAAGGATTTTGGAGGAAGAGAATGAGTGATTATAGATTTGAAACATTACAACTGCACGGTGGTCAAGAACCAGATCCGGCTACGAATGCTAGAGCTGTGCCAATATATCAAACAACTTCGTTTGTATTTAATAGTCAAGAGCACGGCTCAAATTTATTTACCTTAAAAGAGTTAGGTAATATATATACCCGAATAATGAATCCAACCACTGATGTATTTGAAAAACGAGTAGCTGCTTTGGAAGGTGGATTATTAGGACTGGCAACAGCATCAGGTCAAGCAGCTCAATTTACAGCAATAGCTAATATTTTACAGGCTGGTGATAATCTTGTTTCAACTTCTTATCTCTATGGAGGTACGTATAATCAATTTAAGGCACAATTCCCACGACTTGGAATAAATGTTAAATTTGCTGATGGAGATAATGTGTCTAGTTTTGAGTCTAATATTGATGAGAATACAAAAGCTTTATACATAGAATCTTTAGGTAACCCACAAATAAATGTCCCAGATTTTGAAGCAATAGCAAATTTAGCCCATTCGTATAATATTCCTTTGATTGTAGATAATACACTTGGTGCGGCAGGAGCATTAATTCGCCCCATAGATCATGGAGCAGATGTAGTGGTTCATAGCGCTACAAAATGGATAGGTGGACATGGAACAAGTATAGGTGGGGTTATTGTGGATGCTGGTACATTTGATTGGGGTAATGGAAAATTCCCATTGTATACAGAACCAAGTGAATCATACCATGGATTAGTACATTGGAACGTATCTGGATTTGGTAGTGATTTGTGTAATGCATTAGGTGTACCTAGTAATAGGAATATAGCTTTCGGTATTAGGGCTCGTTTTGAGGTTTTAAGAGATTACGGTGCAGCACTAAGTCCATTTAATTCCTTTTTATTCTTACAAGGTTTAGAGACTTTATCACTAAGAGTCGAACGTATTTGTGATAACGCATTAGCTTTAGCTCAGTTTTTAGAAACTCATCCAAAAGTCGATTCTGTTAACTATTTAGGATTATCTTCAAACCCAAGTAAATCTGCAGCTGAAAAGTATTTACATAGAGGATATGGCCCAGTTTTGACATTTACTGTTAAAGGGGGTTTTGAAGGTGCTGCTACAACTATAGATAATTTAAAACTTGCTAGTAACTTAGCAAATGTTGGAGACTCTAAAACTTTAGTAATACACCCAGCTTCCACTACTCATGAACAATTATCTCCTGATGAACAAGTTTCTGCTGGTGTTACTCCATCTACTATACGTGTTTCGGTTGGTACTGAAAATATTGATGATATCAAAGAAGATTTTGCACAAGCATTTGACGCAATAAAGTAGATGATTATAATTAACTGTGATGAGGATATTCCTCATCACAGTTTTTAATATAGAGAGAAATATGTCATTACTACTTCCTACTAACTATCACGCTATTCCTCATATTGAACATAATGATATTGTTCAATGGACGCCACTTGGCCAAAATAACAACTCTTCTAATCATCTTAGGATAGGTATACTTAATATTATGCCACTAGGCCACGAATATGAATTAAATATATTAAATTCGCTTGGTTTTACAACTTATGAAGTAGAACCAATTTGGATTAAATTGAAATCTCATACCTACAAAACATGGCCTGAAGGATATGTTGATAGAGAATATATAACTTATGAACAGGCTAAAGACCAAGGTCGCCTTGATGGATTAATTATTACAGGTGCCCCTGTAGAGCATTTAAGATTTGAAGAAGTTACCTATTGGAGAGAAATAGTTAATATAATTAATGATTCCCGGGATTATTGTCCTAGTACTTTAGGTTTATGCTGGGCTGGCATGGCAATGGCACATTTGGTTGGTGTTAAAAAAAATGTTTTCGAAAAAAAACTATTCGGTGTATTTGAGCTTGAGAATCAAATATCTAACCATGTGATTATGGGTGCAAGTGATGACAAATTTGTATGTCCTCAAAGCCGAAATGCTGGCATGGATGATATAGACATGCAAAGAGCTGAATCTAGAGGTGACTTAAATTTGTTGGCTTATGGAGAAGAGGCTGGTTATACAATATATGAAACCCCTGATCATAAACAATTGATTCACATAGGTCATCCTGAATACAATTCAGGTAGATTGGCATATGAAGCTAGAAGAGATTCAACAGATCCAGCTGTACCTCCAATTAGTAACTTTGATTTTGAAAACCCAGCAAATGTTTGGAAAATGCATCGCCATACCTTTTATCAACAATGGTTGAATTATTGCCATAGAACTCTACAAAATACAATCTAAAGATTGGCATTCATTCCTTTAGAGCCTCAGCCACTAATGTGTATGAATTAATACGATCTTCAAAATAATAGCAATTTGACACAATATTAATCTGGTCTGTTTGATAACTTTCTGAACTAGCAAGTATTTTTTCTTTTACTTGTTCTTTCGTTCCTAATATTTGATTACTATTTACTTGTGCAAGGTGCTGTATTTCACTTGGGTTTAGAGTTATAGCACTAGCTTCTTCTGGAGAAATCATTGGCTCTCTTATTCCACGTATAGAATTGATTCTCGAAATATTTCTACTTGTCGTAATAAAGTGGGCTTTCTCTTCAGTTTCAGCACACATTACATTTAAAGCAACACTTAATTTAGGCTCATTTAAGTATCCTGAAGGTTTAAAAGATTTTCGATAAAGCTCTGCGATCTGAGGGCCATGAGCAGCAGTTGTTCCAAAAAAATCAGCAAAAGAAAAAGGTAAACCCAGCTCTGCGGCAAGCCTAGCACTGTAATCACTAGACCCTAATAACCATATATCAGGAATGTGGTTCGGAGTTAATCCTGGTTGTACTTTGATATTCACAAAAGGATGTTCTTGGTCCAAGGTTTCAGATAAGTGTCCAATTAAGTCGACAACTTGTTGAGGAAATTGTTGAATATCCATTGGGTACTTTGGATAGGATAGGGCAGCAGCTGTAAGTTGATCACTCCCAGGAGCTCTTCCAATTCCAATTTCAATTCTTTCAGGGAAAAATGTATCTAATAATCGAAAAACTTCGGCTACTTTAAAAGCCGAATAATGGGAAAGCATAACTCCACCACTACCAACTTTTATTGTATTTGTTTGTGTAGCAATTTGTCCTATAAGTATTTCAGGAGCTGTTCCTGCATAACCGCCAGAATTATGATGTTCTGCAACCCAGTATCTTTCATAACCAAGTTTTTCAGCTACTTGTGCTAAGGAAACACTTTCAGTAAGTGCTTGACGAGCTGTCCCACCCTTACGTATAGGGGATTGATCAACAACTCCTAAATGTATTTCTTTCATTTAAAGTATGAAATTACTCAGATATATATTTGTCAGGATTGGCCATAAAAAGAGATCTACATTCCATGCTGCTAAAATAATACCATTTACCATCGTGGAATCTTCTTGTACCTTCTGTTGGATCTACTTCATTAGCCCCGTGAGCTGTTTGACCCGTTACTTCTCTTTGGCCTTCTTCACTTGTAGTTTTTCCACAAACCATACACATAAAAATTTCTCCTTAGATTTACAAAATAATTATCGTGAGATCAATATTACAATACCACGTGTATCATTTCAATAAATTATGTACACATTTAATCACGAGCTTTTGTTGTATCCTAATTTTCTACTCCAGACATCTAATCTTTGGTCTTTGCCATTAAATATAATTTCACCTTCACCATCTAAAAAGCGCTCTAATCGATAATTTTCTAGATAATCAACTTTTTGTTCGTCAAGTATTTCCATTGCAGCATAAGTTCCTAGTATTGGAGATAAAGTTACACCACTATGAGTAACTGCTATATACATATTGGGTACTTGGTCGGAGAATCCTACAATTGGTAATCCATCTGCAGGCATTGGTCTATACCCAATTCCCATTGGTGCTACGTCTACATTAGGAATTGCGAGATAATGTCGAGCTCTATCCAACAGGTTCAATGCGTGTTCGTTACTATCATCATTGGATACACTTTCTTGTGAGCCTTCCCCAATCATTAAACTACCATCAGAAAATTGTCTGACATGAAGTTGCCCATTATTTTTATCAATTGCAGGTAGGTGAATAAGAGCAGCTGTATTTAGTAATGGAGGTATAGTCAAAGTCCTAGCGCCAGAGCCTGGGCTTTCCACAAGGGGGATATTGACTCCTGCTAAACTTGCTAAGGAGGGCGTCCCTATCCCAGCTGCGATAACAAACGTATCGCATTGAATAATACCCTTGGAGGTATTTAATCCTGTTACAACACCATTTTCTAAAATCAATTCATCTATCCGTGTGTTTGGCAGAAATGTTCCGCCATTATCACGAATTTTTCCCAAGCATGCATCAATAACTTTTAATGGTTCTACATGAGCATCATTAGCACCGTAATAACCAACTTCAAATTCATCAATTTGTAAATTTGGTTCAAGTGCCTGTAATTCATCTTTATCGATTAAATTACATTTATACCCGAGTGATTGCATTTTTTTTGTTTTAGTAATTAAATCTTCAGCGTCTTTTTTTGTTTTAACCCAACGTATATCTCCACCAACAACAAGACCGACATCATTACCTAGTTCTGATGCAAATCTATGCCACATATCCATAGACATCTTATTTAAATGCCAATAGTGCTCAGGCATTTTATAATACGAATTTAACCAAGCAAATGAATGTTTTGAGGCTCCTTGTCCAGGAATATCAATGTCAATTATTGTCAAGTTGATATTAGATCTTTGTGATAAATTAAATCCAATAGACGCACCAACTATACCTGCACCGGCAATAACTATATTTTTGTTTGTTTTTGTATTACTAATAGTCATGGAATATTAGTATCATAGAGAAAAATAAATAGCAATAAACTTTTCTGGTAGTCAATGGAGGGAATAATGAGAAGAAATATATTACGTGAAAAATTAAACAATAATGAGTCCACAATTAGCACTCATATTCATTCAGTATGGCCATCTGTTGTCGAAGCTATAGGACATGCTCACATTTATGACTATGTTGAATTTGTTGCCGAATATGGACCATCAGATTTACATGATTTGGACAACTTAGCTAGAGCTGCTGATATTTATGACTTAGGTATGATGTTGAAAGTTGATCAGAGTAATCAAGCATATCTGGCACAAAGAGGTATTGGATCTGGATTTGGTAGTATTTTGTTCACAGATGCTCGAAATGTAGATGATGTGAAAGAATGTATAAGAATTGCTACTCCAGACACTCCTGAAGATGGTGGATTGTACGGAGTCTCAACAAGAAGAAATAGCTATATGGGTTATGGTGGATCCGAAGATTATATTAAATCTGTTAGGGATGTTGTAATTGCTATTATGATTGAAAAACAAGGAGCTGTAGATCATTTAGAAGAAATTTTATCTTTACCGAATGTTGATATGATTCAATGGGGACCTTCTGATTATTCTATGAATACTGGAAAAGGTGGTCAAAGAAACCATCCTGATGTAATCAAAACTAGAAATTTTGTATTTAAGAAAGCTCTTGAAATGGGCGTTGCTCCTCGAGCTGAAATTAATTCTGTAGATGAAGCTAAAGAATATCTAGATATGGGAGTAAAACACTTCTCGATTGGTACTGATATAAATATTCTACATAATTGGTGGAAACAAAATGGAGAAGCATTAGCTAAAGCTATCGATGAATCATAAAAAAAGAGGCGGTAAGACCGCCTCTTTTTTGAATCTACATTTTAGCTTAATTAACTGAGGTCTACCGATCCAGTTTCACCATTAATGGAGATTTTTGTTCCATACTTGGAAGACATTTGCTGCATATTATCTAATACAGATTTTGCAACTTCACCCGTAGCTAATGTAGGTCTGCCTCTAGTTCCTCTAGATCTTCTAAATCCTAAGTCCAGCGGTAATAAAGTGATTTCACTTAATTTTTTACCTTTAAATTTAACTTGGGCCATTGTGCTTTCCCATTGTCTAAAATCGGCAGGCATTCCTTTAGTATCATTATTTACATGATCTTCACTATATTTAGTGCCTGATCGTGTGTCATAAAAATCAGCTGGAACTGCATCCCATCCAAGACCTTCCATAAGATATCGATCGTGGGGTGTTCTCAAAACTGTATCATTTTGCATAAAAAAGTCACCAAGTGAATAAAAGATTGGTTTCCCTTTATATATCTCTATTCCTCTGTCTCTGTGTGGGCCGTGGCCGGTATACACATCTGCTCCAGCATCTAAAGCGGCTTTAGCAAATGTTACAAGATGGTCACCTGGGTCAGTAATTGTTGCCCCCCCTTGATGGTTATGCATAGTTACTAATACCCAGTCAGCCATTCTTTTTGCATCACTTACACGATCTAAAATTTGCTCCATGTCATATTCATTAGGAATACGGGTTTGTCCAAATTTGCCATCTTTACTCAATACGAATTTCAATGTGGGTACTGGTGAATACATTGGCTGTCCAAAAAGATGAAATTCAGTACTACTGTCTTCAGTAAACTCACGAGCCTTTTTCTGATCTTCAAATCCAAGGCCTTGGCTTATCTTTTTTAGGGCATCAAGACTTTCTTGATCTACATAATAAATTGCCGTTGATCGTAACCAACTTACACCTGGCCTGCCTTGCATATCACGTCGTTGTTCACCAGCTCTACCTTCTGCTGGTCCAGAATCAGTAAGTGATATTAAAGCTACTCGACCAGCATCAGTGTCAATATACCCTGGTTCTCGGGCGTCAGCTAAGTTTTTACCACTTCCAGCATGTGCTAGACCATATTTATCAAGATTTTCAATATTCTTTAAAATACCACCTTCTCCAAAGTCGTATGCATGATTGTTTGAGCATGCGACAAGATTTATTCCCATCCACTGTAATTCTTTGATGTTTTGAGGCGATGATCGCATATAAGTTCCCAATTGATGTGGGTTATTAGGACTCTCATAGTCGTGAAAAATCATTTCTGCATTAGTAAAAGTGACATCACCTGCACGCATAATTTCTACCATTTTTAGGTAGTTTTCTTCAGTGAACATTGAGGTTCCTCGAGTTATGAGAGATTCCCCAGTGAGCACCATGGTTATATCACCTGATTCCGAATTATAGGTTGCCATAGACTCCTCCTTTAATTTAGACACATAATCGTTGTATGTATGATGGATTTTATGTAAAAAAATCGAAATTAGATACCAAAAAAATCCTGTTTTATTAATTCCAATACACCTTTTTTCCTTAATCAACTCTTTTTAATGTTATACTGATTTGAAAGATAGTAAAATTTGAAAGTTAT
Source organism: SAR202 cluster bacterium (assembly GCA_009392515.1). NCBI lineage: Bacteria > Bacillati > Chloroflexota > Dehalococcoidia > SAR202 cluster bacterium. Next base: position 23,049 of record VFGE01000049.1, read on the forward strand.
TTACTATGAAATCTTCAAATAATTTAAATTTCTTAGATAGAATAAGAAAAGATCTTAAAGTTTTTGTTGAGCGGGGAATAATAACCAATATCCAAGAAGATTCTATTCTTGAATATTATGGTGTAACTAAAGATATTCTCGATAAAGGCAATAGTTACTCTAGACTTATAATAATTCTAAGTACATTGGGTGCAGTCTTAGTTGGTTTAGGGGTTGTGTTACTTATTGCAGCTAACTGGAACTCTATTCCTCCCATCGTAAAAATTACCATGAGTGTTATTAGTGTAATAACGGCAAATGTTATTGGGTACTGGCTTAGGTATAAAACTATTTATAAACGTATAGGGGCATCTATATTTTTTCTTGCAGCATTTCTATTCAGTGGTAGTGTCTTTTTAATTGGCCAAATGTATCATATAAGATCTGATAATTTCGATATATTATTGTGGATACTTTTGGGAGTTTTACCAGTTGCATATATAATTTATTCTAAAGCTTTATTTAGGTTAAGTATGGGAATAATAATATTCTGGCCTGGATGGAAACTCGCAACTTTATTTACAGAGGATGCCTCTCAATTTATTTTTTCATTCTATGTTTTATATGGTGTTTTAATATATCTTATTGGTTTCTTACATTCCAAAACTGCCAATTTTAACATATTTACAAATACTTTAATTTTCATTGGGAGTTCTGTATCATTAGCAGTTTCTTATATTTTAACAATGGATGGGATTTGGAATGAATGGGAAACGGATATTAACTACTTCCCCAATATAATTCCCATCATACTTTTAACAACTATAGTTCTACTTATTCAATTAAGTAAATATTATTTAAGAAATTTTGAATTTTCACCTAAACTTTTAATTCTCGAATCCTTTGTACTTTCGTATCTCATATTATTATCCTGGTTTTTATTCTTTACACCTAAAATTACTGATAAATATCTTCTATTTTTTATCATGGTTGTTTTCAATATTATATTTTTAGGATTAAGTTTATTGATTACTTACGTTGGTATTAGGCTTAAAAGGTATTCGTTGGTCAACTTAGGCCTTTTTGCAGCCATTTTATTTATTTTTACAAAATATTTTGACCTCTTTATAGGAATGATTGATACTGGATTGTTTTTTGCAATTACAGGTATTTTATTACTACTGGGAGGAGTGTCTTTTGAACGTATTAGACGACGTTTATTAGATAGATTTCATTTGGATGAGGGCTAACTATGTCTAGAACAAAAAAAATATATTTGTCCCTGATTGTTGCTCTTCAGGTTATATCTATCATTGTATTTGTAGTAATTCAAGAAATTAGATTTTCAGAATCTAAGATAATAACACTACAAACTCAGCCAGTAGATCCTAGAGATATATTTCGAGGCGATTATGTCATTTTAGATTATGAAATTTCACATTTGAATGAAAATCCAACAAAACGTAATAGTTCTGACAAAACCACTTGCTGTTATTATGAATTTTGGGAAGAAACTGATAAAGATGTATATGTGTTTTTGAAGCCAGCCGGTGATATATGGCACGCATTTGGAATTTCATCCTCATATGATGGAGGGGATTTAATTACAGATAATAATTCTAATATTTCTGAATTTATTCGAATCAAAGGAAAACTTTCAACAGTCGATGATATCGAACGCCTTGATACAGAAGAAAGATTCCGTGAACTTAATATCACTTATGGTATTGAAAATTATTTTGTTCAGGTTGATACAGGAAAAATAATTGAAACAGCAGATGACGTGAAAGTAAATGTAAAGGTGAATAAGCATGGTGGTTCTCAGATAGAATCGTTACTTGTTGATGGTATAAAGTGGCCTTAATTAAATTATTTACTCTGTATTCGCTAATTCAAAAACAATTTGGTTAAATGATTTTGATAACCTAGCTATTTTTTTTACATCTACCGATACAGGCCATCTGTCTTTTTGAAGATGGAACAAAGCATTAGTCCCTTGGAGAACAACAACGTTTGCACCTAAATTCGCAACAAATGCAGATTCTCTTCCGAGTATTACTCCTAAATCAATTGCAATAGCATCATTTATATTTTCTTTTATTAATGCATTACTTGTAATTTGTCTTAATTGTGTGTTTGAGGAACAGAATCTTGTACCAGGCATAACTGCAGCACCAATATTTGCGCCAAAATGAACCCAATTTGATACTTTTTTGATGAAATCAGGTCTTTTATCTAAGAAGGATTGAATACCATAAGCACCTAATTCATGCGCACTAGTAGCGACAAAAATAACATTTCTAGAAACTTTTTTTGAAATGATATATTGCATCACTTCAAGCCAGCAGGCTATACCACCACCACGTTCAGATGCACAATTCCACCATCCACTTCGAGGAGTCATAACTACTATTGGATTTAGATCATTATTGCTTCCCTTAATTTCAGTAATAATATTATATGATTCCGATTGTTCAAAATCTGCATGTACCATTATATGTACATTTTTATGTGATGAAATTGCACGTGTAATTTCTTCTTTATATTCACCTGAGATTTGTAATACTGGAACACCATAGTGTTGGCCAAACTCAGGTGTGTTAATAGCCATTAATCCAGGTGTTTCTCCAACAGTCAAAACAATTACTGCTTTATATTCTCCAGATTGTCTTGCATAGAGTAAATTTTCAGAGTAGTTAATATTTCCATGATTCATTTCAAAAACTGGTATATCAACATTATCACCATATAATCCAATAGTTCCTTTAATACCATTTTCATCTGTATATAGGCAATCAAACATTGGTAAACCTTCAATTATAGAATCATTGATTTTTATATGTGAGGTAATTGGGTTTACTCGATTTAGGGAGAATGACTCTTTCATTGCTGAAAGGCCTATCGACCTGATTTTGTCTATTAACCAATTTGCAGAGAGATGATCTGTAACCGTTCCTGTTCGGTGATATCCCTGAGAATCATACTCTTGTATGATTGTAGAAATACGTTGAGATTGCATAATTTAGCAACAATTTTTTTCAATATTATTATTTGACGTAATGTTTACTGGATCTGGGCAACATTCTAATTCTAGATTACCAGATGTGTTTGTATTTAATATGAGATTGATTGTTTTGTCATTTTTGACAACACCGGTATCTGGTGAATAGGATGCTACTGGGACAGCGTCAGGATAAAAACCTTCAGGGTATGTAGGACATACGGCTGTATATCCTTTTGTTCGTTGAAGTACTTGGCCTTCAAATGACCTAGAGATCATAAACTCCAATGCATCTTCAACACTTTCAAATGGCTTTGAACATTTTGTATAATTCCATTCACTCATAATTTACTCCTAAATTATATTTGTGATACTACCATACATTCATATTAATATAAATAAAATCACATAGATAAACACTTTTAATAATATTCTATGGGCATTTTTATGTTTAAATTAATGGACCGGGGGACGGGACTCGAACCCGCAACATTCACCTTGGAAGGGTGACGCACTACCAATTGTGCTACCCCCGGATTGGAGTTATACATTACCATATAATGCTATTTTTTTCCAAATTTCAATTTAATCTATTTATTCAAAGTAATTCTGTTATTCAATATTCAATTTAAATGCGTTATCATATACCCGATATTCAGATAGAGAGGTGATTATGGCTATTATTAATAGTGTGTTGGGGCCACTGGATACAGCAAACTTAGGCTTTACATTATCCCACGAGCATATCCTAACAACATCAGCTGGTATACAACAGGTGTTTCCAGAATTAATTCAGAGAGATCGTTTAGTTGAAAGGGCAGTTGAAACCTTTACTAAAATTAAATCTGAAGGAGTGGATACAATCGTTGATGTCAGTACTCTTGATCTAGGACGAGATATAAGGTTAATTGAAGAAGTATCTAAAAGATCTGGTGTAAATGTAATTTGCGCAACAGGAACTTGGCGTGATATACCTCGAGTTTTTTGGACAGCATCCCCAGATACAATTGCAGATTTATATATCCGTGAAATTGAAGTTGGTATTGAAGGTACTGGTATTAAACCAGGAATTATAAAAGTTGCTAATGATATGGGCGGCGTAACCCCTGAAGGCGAAATAATACTAAGAGCTGCTTCACGAGCAAGTAAGGCTACAAAGACTCCCATATCTACCCATACATGGGCTCCTGAACGTGTAGGAGAACAACAAATTTCCATATTTGAAGACGAAGGTGTAGATCCAAATACTGTTTATGTTGGACATAGCAATGATTCAACTGATATTAATTATCTTCGAGGATTACTATCCAAAGGTGTCTGGTTAGGATTAGATCGATTACCAGGTGGACATCATCCAGGAACTCCTGAATGGGAACAACGAGCTGTTATTACTAAAGAGCTTATTGATGAAGGTTTTGATAATCGAATTATGTTGGGACATGATTGGTCAGTTGATTCGTTCGTTAATTCTGAAGAAATGAGAGTAATGAGGCACGAAAGAAATCCAGATGGCTATTTATTTATTAAAAACAAATTCTTACCGAGACTAAAAGAATTAGGTGTTTCTGATCAATCAATCAACCAAATGATGATTGAAAATCCTAAAACTTTTTTTTCAATAAATCATTAGACAGGGGGAGTGATGGAGGAATTAATTAAAGGTCTCAGAGTGTTAGATTCTACTACTATGGTAGCTATGCCAACTGCAACTCACATTCTAGCTGATATGGGTGCTGAAGTTATCAAAATAGAAAACCATACTGCTCCACGTTCAGAAGGCGGTGGCATTTTCCCCGATAATAAACCTGGGAATAATTTTTGGAATAGAGATGGATTATTTCATGCCTTACAAAGAAGTAAGTTGGATATTACTCTAAATTTAAGAACTGAAGAAGGCCAAGATGCTTTTAAAGATCTAGCATCATTAAGTGATGTTATTATTGAAAATAATCGTGCAGGAAGTATGGAGAGACTTGGGTTAGATTATGAAGAAATCAAAAAAATAAAACCTGACATAATCTATATATCAAATACTGGATTTGGTTATACTGGCCCTTGGAGACAATACGCAGGTATTGGTCGAATGTTCGAACTTACCTGTGGCTTAAGCCAATTCACTGGATACACTGACGAAGGACCTAGAAGAGTTGGTGCTGCTTTTTACGATGTTCCTGTGGGCTGGACAGCAGTATTTGCTATCATGTCAGCATTACTCCATAGGCAACAAACTGGACAAGGTCAATGGATTGATTTTGCTATGTATCAAATTGGTGTATCGACAATTGGCGACAAACTTCTTGATTTTGTTGCGAATAAACGAAACGGTCAAGTTATGGGAAATGCTCATGAATACTATGCACCCCATAATGTATATCCTTCAAAAGGTGAAGATCGATGGATTGCTATAGGTACTGAAAATGATTCCCAATGGCATGCTCTTTGTGAAGTTATGGGAAACCCTGATTGGTGTTTGCTTGATGAATATTCTGATTCATTTTCAAGACTCAAAAATAGAGAATCTCTCGATTCTTTAATTTCTGACTGGACTTCATCTTATGACAATAATGAATTAACGGATACATTACAATCTAAAGGTATTCCTGCAGGTCCTGTTATGAATAGTAAAGATTTATTATTAGATCAGCACTTGAAAGATAGGGGTTTTTATGAAGTGATAACCCATAATTCTTCAGATAATATTGGGAAACAAATCTATTCTGGTCGTGGTTGGCAAATGTCAAATGCACAAGTAAAAATTCGTCGCCCAGGACCTGGCTTAGGCGAACATAATGAACAAGTATTATCGGATCTTCTGGGGTATGATTCAGATACAATCGATGACTTTTACGACTTAGGAATAATTGCTGACGAACCGATAAATCAACGATCTTCTGCAAATCCTCCATCATTAGAAAAACTAAAAGAAGATGGCACTATTACAGATTTTGATACAGATTATAAAATAAACTTGGGATTGGGATAGCAATGAGTGAGAAGGCATTAGGAAATATAAGAGTTCTTGATATGAGTGACGATATAAGTGGGGCATATTGCACAAAATATCTTGCAGATTATGGTGCAGATGTTATAAAAATAGAAAAACCCAACAAAGGTAACTTAACTCGTCATATTGGTCCATTTTTTCATGACGATCCTGATAAAGAAAAAAGTTTGCTATATTTTTATCTTAATTGCAATAAACGCAGTATAACTTTAGATATTAACCAAAGCTCTGGTAAAAAGATATTAATTGAATTATTAAGTAATGTAGACGTGTTGGTAGAAAATTTTCAACCAGGATATTTAGAAAAAATAGAGCTTAGTTATGAAGAGTTAAAACATAAATTTCCTAAATTAATTATTATGTCCCTTACACCATTTGGACAATATGGACCACGTAGTGATTTCAAAGGTAATGATTTGATCTACTATGCAATGAGTGGAATAATGCATATAAGTGGAGCATATGGGAAGCCTCCATTAAAGCATGGCCATCCACAGAGCTATTATATGGCCGGAATGACAGCTGCTTACACTATAACTTCTGCATTGTTTTCAAGGTCTATGAGTAATACAGGGCAACACATTGATGTTTCATTGCAAGAAGTTGTAGCTTCTCATCATTACAATGGACCAACGAGATATTCCTACACGGGCGGTATAGAAGCTCGTGCGACAAAGGTAGAAGGTAGTTCTTTTAAAGGAATTAAATTTGAAGGAATTGTTAAAGCTAAAGATGGCTATATAGGGGCATCTTCTCAACAAGGACGACAACGTCCACTATTTAGTACCTATGCTGAAATGCTAGATATCCCTGAATTGAGTGACAAAAAATTTTCTAGCGCTACAGATCGAATTGAAAACGCAGATGAGTTAGACGAAATACTTTTACCGAAATTAGAGGAATGGAATAAATATGATTATTTCGATAAAACTATGAGTGAAGGCTGGGTTACCGGAGTAGTTCAAACTCCTGAAGATTTACTAAAGTGTCCGCAATTAGCAGATAGAGGATATTTTATAGAGGTCGAGCACGCTAAAATTGGAAAAATCAATATTCCTGGAGAAACTTTTAGGCTTCCTAATTGCCCATGGCAGTTTACTCGACCTGCACCATTATTGGGAGAACACAATACTGAAATATATTGTGAAGAATTAGAATATTCTAAGAATGATGTGATTATGCTTAAACAAGGAGGCATAATTTAGGATGATACTTAGTAACTATTTGTTATAATAGATGAGATCAAATTCCAAATAAGTTTGATACAAAATGATGCAATGGAGGTTATGAATTATGATTGCACCTGGAGCTTTAGAAGACATTAAGGTACTTGATATTAGTCAAGGAATAGCAGGGCCATTTGCAGCCAAAATTCTTGGTGATTTTGGTGCAGATGTGATAAAAGTTGAACCGTTAACAGGAGATTATGGTAGAACTATGGCTCCTTTTCATAAAGATGACCCAGATATAGAAAAAAGCTTATTTTTTCTACTCTTAAACTTAAATAAAAGAGGTATTACCTTAAATCTGGAAACATCTACTGGGCAAAAAATATTTAAAGAACTTGTAGCTGAATGCGATGTGGTTGTTGAATCTTTTGAACCAGGATATCTTGATTCACTTGGGTTAGGATACACTGAATTAGAAAAGATAAATCCTAAGATTGTTTTAACTTCTATTACATGGTTTGGACAAACCGGGCCATATAGTAAATATAAAGGCGAAGAAATTGTTGCATATGCAATGAGTGGAATTATGAGTATTAGTGGCACTGCTGATCGTGAACCCTTGAAGCATGGTGGGTTTCAGTCTCAGTATGAATCGGGTATTAATGGCGCTTTATCAACAGCTTTTACTTTGCTCATGAGGGATTTTACAAATGAAGGACAACATGTTGATGTTTCTATACAAGAAGTAGTCAATTCGACTCTTGTTGTAAATCAACCTTTTTATAGCTGGACTGGTGCTGTACAAGGTAGAAGAAGGTCAGAAGGCGCTGGTTTTGGTAACGTTATGCCTTGTGCTGATGGATACTTTATCAGTCAGCCAGGTGGCGGTGCTACATGGGACGATATTGTTGATTTTTATGGCAATGAAGTTCTCAGAGAAGAAAAATTTGCAAATGCTGAATTGCGTGTTCAAAACGGTGTTGAATTTGACGAAGTTCTTACTGAAGCTACAAAAGATCGTAAAATGCACGAAATGTTTAAGACAGCCTCAGAAGATTACAGAATGTTATTTGGAATAGTCCAAACGCCTGAAGATTTAGCAAACTGCCCTCAATTAGAAGCTAGAAACTTTTATGAAGAAGTCGATCATCCTGTTATTGGCAAGATCAAGGTACCATTCAGATTGTTTAATATGAGTGAAACTCCAAGTCAATATAGAATTCCTTCACCAACCCTGGGACAACATAATGTTGAGGTTTACACTGAGACTTTAAATTATTCTAAAGAAGACTTAGTTAAATTACGAGAGTTAGAAATTATCTAATTTACTGGAGTATGTGATGACTAAATCACCCTTTGAAAATTTGAGAATTATTGATTCAACTTATGTCTTTGCTATGCCCTACGCAGGAGGAATATTAGGAGATATGGGGGCAGAAGTTATTAAAATAGAAGGACCAGGCCACCTTGACATTGTGAGAGGCGGACAATTTTCTGGTGGATTTCCTGATAATAATCCTGGAGAGGACTACTGGAATCGATCCGCTAGTTTTAATTTATTGAACAGGAATAAAAAATCACTCACCTTAGATTTGAGTAAAGAGGAATGCCGTGAATACCTTAAAGAGTTAATTTCTATAAGTGATGTAATGATGGAAAATTATACTCCAAGGGTAATGAAACGATGGGGGTTAGATTACGAAAATATAAAAAAAATTAAACCTGATTTAATTTTGATTTCAAATACAGGATATGGTCATGGAGAAGGCCCTTTTTCTGCTTATCCTGCCCAAGCCACCACACAAGAGGCTACACATGGCCATTGTTACATAACTGGCTACAATAATGATATACCTTCCAAGGCAGGAGCTTCTTATGTGGATTTTCTTGCATGTTGGTCAGGTTTATTTGCAGTAGCTTCAGCCTTAAGATATAGAAATAAAACTGGCAAAGGTCAGTGGATTGATATTGGGATGTACCAACTTGGAGTTATGGGTACAGCCGAATATATTATGGACTGGCAATCTAATCAAAACAAATCAGGACGATTCGGGAATAGACATCCATGGAGAACACCTCAAGGCACATACCCTTGTAATGGAATAGATCAATGGGTTGTATTATCAATAGGCGAAGATTCTCAATGGGCACAGCTTTGTGAAATTATGGGAAAGCCAGAACTTGCTTCTGATGAAAAATTTGCAACCTTATTGAATAGAAGACGATATCATGACGAAATAGATCAAATTATTTCAGAATGGACAAAGACTAAAAACAAATATGAAATTATGGAATTACTACAAAACCAAAATATTCCATGCGGTCCGGTATTCGATTCTGCTGATTGTAATTTAAATCCACATTATCAAGAACGTGGTTTTATTGAACGTGTAGAATATCCAGAATTTAGAAATATTGGAACGAGAAAAATAATGGGACGCCCATGGAAGGGTAGTAAACTAGATGCTCGCGTTAGAGCCCCAATTGAACCCTTGGGGTCAAGTAACAGCCGTATTTTGCAAGAATTAATAGGTATGAGCGATAAGGATTATAAAGATTTTATTTCAAAAGGATTTATTGCCGAAAAACCTGCTGAAATACGAGAAGTACCTACTTCGTCATTAGAAGAACAAGTACAATCAGGCAGACTCGCATATTTTGATGCAGATTATAAAAGTAAATTAGGAATATAACGGAGACTATAACTATGAAAGCGCCACTTGAAGGAATACGAGTAATTGAATCTACATATGTATTTGCATTTCCATATGCAGCAGGTATTTTATCTGATTTAGGTGCTGAAGTTATTAAAATTGAAGGACCTGGGAGGCCAGATACAACTCGTAATGGAGCATTTGCTGGAGCATATCCTGATAATATTGTGGGTGATGATTCATGGAATAGAACTGCTTCTTATAATCAAATAAACCGTGGGAAAAAATCACTGACTCTTGACTTGAGTAAAGATGAAGGTAGAGAAATATTAGTCGATATGCTTAAACAGTCAGATATATTTATGGAAAATTTTACACCACGCGTGATGAAAAGGTGGGGTCTTGATTATCCAAACCTCAAAAAGATTAAACCAGATATTATTATGGTTTCTAATACAGGATATGGTCATGGTGAAGGCCCTTGGTCATCTTATCCTGCCCAGGCCACTACTCAGGAAGCAACACACGGACATTGCCATATCACAGGCTACGATAATGATATACCTTCTAAAGCAGGCCAATCCTTTATTGATTTCTTATCGTGTTGGTCTGGCTTAATGGGTATTGCTAATGCTTTACGACATAGAAATAAAACTGGAGAAGGTCAATGGGTTGATGTAGGTATGTATCAGTTAGGAGCCTATTTAACGTCTGAATATATACTTGATTGGATGTCTAACTCCTTTAAAGGAGAAAGAATTGGTAATCGACATAGATGGCGTTCTATTCAAGGGGTTTATCGATGTGCTGGTGCTGATGAATGGATTTCAATTTCCATTGGTTCAGATACAGAATGGGAAAACCTTTGTAAAGCTTTGAATGCTAAAGAATTACAAGAGAATCCAAAATATCAAACTGAATTAGGCCGAAGAGAACATTATAAAGAAATTGATCAAATTATTAATAAATATACGCAATCTTATGATAAGCATACCCTTACAACTGATTTGCAAAATTTAGGCATTCCTGCTGGTTCAGTTTATGATGCGAGTGATTCGAATACAAATCCTCATTATTGGGAACGTGGATTTTTAGAGACAATTCAATTCCCTGAAGAGAGAAAAATGGGCAAGCGTGTATTAATGGGCCGACCTTGGAAAGCTAATAAATCTGATCTTAAAATACATCGACCTGCTCCACCTTTTGGAGACTCTAACCATGATTTTATTGTCGATTTACTCGGACATACTGAACAAAAATACAATAATCTCGTTGAAACTAATATTACAACCACAGTGCCTGTAAACTTACGTCCTACACCCACAATGAGTCTTGAAGAATTAGTTGCTGCAGGACGTTTGAAATCCTTTGACCCTGATTTCAAAAAGAAACTAGATATTTTATAAATAAAATAGCAAGGATTAACATCTATGAAGTTACCTTTGGAAGGTGTGCGAGTTTTAGATTCAACTTACGTTGTTGCAATGCCTTATACTTGTGGTATTTTGGCTGATTTAGGTGCAGATGTTATTAAAATTGAAGGACCTGCACATTTAGATGGTACTCGTGGTTTGGCACTTCCTGAAGGCCCAGATCAAGATAGCTCAGGGGATTATTGGAATAAAAAGGCAGGATTTACCACAATGAATCGCGGGAAAAGATCGCTTACATTGGATATGGGCAGACAAGAAGGTCGTGATTTATTTATTGAAATGCTTAAAGTAAGTGATGTTGTAGTTGAGAATTTTACTCCGAGGGTAATGAAAAAATGGAATCTTACCTACGATGATATAAAAAAAATCAAACCTGATATTATTATGGTTTCTAATACTGGTTATGGGCATAGTGATGGACCATATGCATCTTATCCCGGGCAAGCTACAACGATGGAAGCCACTCATGGAACAGCCTCAGTCACTGGTTACCCAGGTGAGCTACCAGACAAAGCTGGCCGGTCATATGTAGATTTTTTAGCATCCTGGCACGCTTTGTTTGCAATCGCTTCAGCATTACGATATAGAAATCGTACAGGGAAAGGCCAATGGGTTGATATAGGCATGTACCAACTGGGCGTTTCTTTTATTAGTGAGTATTTAATGGACTGGATTTCTAATACACGTTTACCATCACGTATTGGCAATCGACACCCACAATATGCCCCGCAAGGTTGTTATCCAACTAATGAAGATGATAGATGGATAACAATTTCAGCAATTAATCAAAAACAATGGGAAAATCTATGTGACTTTATGAACCGTAAAGATTTATTAGATGACCCCAGATTTCTTAATAACGAGCTACGAATAACAAATCATGATGAAATTGATAAAATCATATCTGAATTTACAAAAAACTTTGAAAGATTTGAATTAACTGAACACCTTCAAAAATTAGAAATCCCTTCTGGCCCCGTATTAGATGTTCGCGACTCTTCCATTTCAAAACATCATTGGGATAGAGGTTTTCTTGAACGAGTAGATGGTCCTAAAGAAAGGGGTATTGGCCCACGAGTTTTGATCGCTAGACCATGGCACTTAAACAAATCAAATATTAAAATCAAAGGTTATGGTCCTGCATTAGGAGACGGAAATGATGATATACTTAATAACTTACTAGCTAAAAGTAAATCCTTTATACAAACTATGCATGATATGGATATAGTTAATGAAATTCCTACCAGAATACGACAAGGTCAAATATCTACTGGTCGAGAAGGAGGTACTCAAACATTAGGAAACGGTTGGTTTGATAAAGAATACAAGAAAAATTTAGGAATTGAGTAAATAAAATGAAATTACCTTTAGAAGGAGTTAGAATCCTAGACTCTACATATGTTGTAGCTATGCCATATGGTGGTGGGGTAATGACTGATCTTGGTGCTGAAGTGATTAAAATTGAAGGCCCATCCCATGTCGATATTTCTAGGAGATTAACTGCGCCACAAGGTCCTGATGGAGAAAATGGTGGAGACTATTGGAACAAAGCTGCTGGCTTTAATAATATGAACAGGGGTAAAAGATCTTTAACATTGGATATGTCTCGACAAGAAGGTCGAGACTTGTTTATAGAATTAATAAAAATTTCAGACATCATAATGGAAAATTTCACCCCACGTGTTATGAAACGCTGGAATCTTACATATGCAGACATAAAGAAAATCAAACCAGATATTATTATGCTATCAAATACAGGATATGGCCATAGTGAAGGACCATATGCATCATATCCGGGACAAGCTACTACAATGGAAGCAACTCATGGTACAGCATCAGTTACTGGGTATCTCAATGATATTCCATCTAAAGCAGGAATGTCTTACGTTGACTTTTTAGCATCCTGGAGTGGCCTATTTTCAGTTGCATCAGCGTTAAGATATAGAAATCGAACTGGGAAAGGGCAATGGATTGATATAGGTATGTATCAATTAGGATGTTATTTTCTTGGTGAATATATATTAGACTGGGTAGATAATAAACGACTACCATCTCGTATTGGCAATCGACATCCACAATATGCCCCACAAGGTTGTTATCCTACAAACAAAGAGCAAGATCAATGGATAGTAATTTCTGCTTTAACTCAACAACATTGGGAATCTTTGTGTATAGCTATGGAAAAACCAGACTTAAAATCAAATCCCAAATTTGTCGATAATTCAGCACGTCTGAAAAATCATGATGAAATTGACGAAATAATTGCGAATTTTACAAAAAATTATGAACGATTTGAATTGATGGAATTATTACAAGAATTGGGTATACCATCAGGCCCTGTTTTTGATTCAAAAGACTATTTTACTAATACACATTATCATCAACGTGGATTCATCGAGAAAGTGACTGCTCCACCAGAAAGAAACCTAGGTACTCGAGCCCTTATTTCACGTCCATGGAATCTAAATAAATCTCATATAAAAATTAAAGGTTTCGCTCCTGCATTTGGAGAAGCTAATAAATATGTTTTAAACGAACTTATGGGGAAAGATAATAGATTAATTGAAAACTTAATTGAACAAGATATTATTAATGAAATTCCCACAGCATATCGGAATAAGGCTATAGATTATTCAGCTGCTTCTATACCAACCACAGGTGGTGTGAAATATATTGACCCAGATTATCAAAAAAATTTAGGCATAGAATAACTTAGTTCAGTTGCAAAATACTCATAAATCAGATACGATTCGTACCTAGTGAATTATTTTCAAGGGCCCGTAGCTCAGTGGTAGAGCGGTCGACTCATAATCGATTGGTCGTAGGTTCGATCCCTTCCGGGCCCATTTTATTTCCAGAATAGCTTTCGATCTACTTACCTGCTAGAATTGTCTATATACGTATAGATCAAAGAAATAAAGTAAATGATTCGATTCCATAATATACACATTAATCAATTCATAATACAAAGTCCTTTTTCTATCCACTATCCTTTATGTCAAAAAGAGTTAGTTTTCCATGAAAAAATATAACCTCTCTTTATCTGCAATAAGTTGGATATCATTTGATGCAGGGAGTACAGTATTTTATTCTGGTATTACAGGTTATTTCTTTCCCATATGGTTAGTAAGTATAAAAGGGGCAAATGATTCGGATTTTGCATTAACTATCACCATAGCAACAGCTATTACATTATTAGCAGGACCAACCTTAGGTAAAATAATGGATATTTATTTTACAAAAAGATATTTTGTGTTTGGATTCACACTCATTACTTGTCTGTTCATACTTTGCTATGGTCTTTTTTCTAATATATTCGTGATACTTTTATTATTTGCATGCTCTTTAGTGTTTTTAAATTTTGCTGAAATTGCCTATAACTCAATGTTGATTGATGTATCTACACCACAAAATAGGGGGCTTATTGGTGGGTTAGGTATAGGTGTAGGATATGCTGGATCTTTTTTTGTCGTAATTATAGGTTTATTTATCAACTCTCAATATGGAACATATGAATTGGCATTTCTTATAATCTCACTAATTTTGGCTCTTTTTGCAATTCAATTGCTATTCTTTACTTCTACAAATTCAAGTTTAATTCTATCAACTTCTAATAAACTAAAAAGTGTTATAACAAATCCGATTCAATATTTATTCGAGGCAAAATATACTCGAATCAGAAAATTCCTTCTTGTTAAATTCTGGTATATGTCGGCTATAAATGCAGGTATAACTTTTATTTCATTATTTGCAGTAGAAACTGTGGGCATCCCTCCAAATAAAATACCGTGGTTTTTATTTGTTGGAATAATTTTTTCAATACCAGGTGCACTATTTTGGGGGCTTTTTACAGATAAATATGGAGCACGTCATTGTCTTATTCTTGTAATCAGTTGCTGGATTCTTGGATTTCTAGGAATTGTTCTTATCCCATTATTTAACCTAGATCAAAACATTTGGTGGATTGTAATATCTTTTACAGGACTATTATTAGGTGGTGTTTGGGTTGCTGATCGTCCAATACTTATTCAATATTCAGATGATAATGATATCAATGAATCATTTGGTTTATATAATGTAGCTGGTAGGGCAGCCTATCTATTTGGTTCATTTCTATGGTGGGTTTTTACTGCATTTACACCATATGGGCAGATTGGGGCACTTTCTTCTTTAGTTATTTGTTTATGTATTGCCCTAATACTATTAGTCCCTTTTAGAATGCTCTCTGACGCTAATTAACTAACTTTATCGACCTCGAGCCATTTGAGCTACTGTTCCTAGTAAGGTGATAAATATACCAAAGATAGCAATCACGGTAGGGTCTAGAAGCTGGTTTACATCGTTGAGGCCCATGTTTTGAGCCCATTCAGGTACTTCATCCACATTGAATAGGAAACCTCTACTACTACCTTCTTCTTCATAATAAAAGGAAGAACTGTTATTAGAGGTAGTGTTATTAGAAGAATTATTAAAACCTGAGTTGTTTTGTGAAGATTGTTGATTCGTGCCAATGTTCCCATTATATTCAACTTCAACACCTCTATTTATCAATTCTTCTATCTTATAAGATTGGGATATTGGATTGTCATTTATGTCCAAAAATCGAAGGTTTATTAAATCATCAGTAAAATCTAGTCCAGAAATACAAGAATTTGAGATATATAACTCGACGATTCTTAATCCTCTGAGATTGTCCCAAGGGTTATAGGTACTTTGACATAATTGATTGTTAGATAAATCCAGAACCATTAGTGATCTTAAATTACCTAACGGTTCAATATTAGTAATTCTATTGTCGGCAATTTGAAGTTCTTCAAGATTCCTAAGTGTTTCTATACCATTAAGATTAATTATATTTTGGAAGTTTGCCTCTAGAAAAGTTATTTTTTCTAATGCATCTCTGTCAATTGAGAGGTCTTGAGGGTTACTACAAAAGCTTAATCCTTGAGTCTTCATTTGATTTATGATAGAAGTCCATAAAGAATTGTCTTGAAAGCGTGTAAAACCACTTACACTATCACAATAATCACCTGTGTTTTGTTGGTTTTGGCTTGATGACGGTTGAGTTCGACTAGCATTGACTAAAGATCGAGGATCTCCTCCCCATAAAATATCAGCTAATTGTTGTTGTGAAACATTTGGTAAATTTGCGATATTAATATCATATTTATCTTGTAAGACTTTATTTAAAGGAAAGGTGTTAACATCAGTTTGTACTCCATTACGTTGTAGGAGTGTTAGAGGGTTTTCTTGAGGAGGATATCTAGGATCTTGGTCTGGAACAACAAGCATATTGTCTCTCATATCCAGGGTTCTTAAATTTGTAAGACTTAATAACAAGTCGATATCGCTTATTTCGTTATTATTCAATCGCAGTGCTATTAAGTTTGTGGCGTATTCTATTCCTTCTAAGGAAGTTATTCCTTTATTTGAAAGATCAACTTTTGTTAATTCCAATACAGAAGTAAGGGTTAGTGATGTGTCATCACAATCGTTTCCAGAGGCGCTGTAAGCTATCCCTTGGTTGTTAAATTCGTCTATAAGTGCTTCCACAAGCCTCTCGTCATAAAATATTACTCTTGGCTCCCCTCTGCACTGGTATCCAGTGTCCACCATAGGAGATGAATATTGATTCGTGTTAGATGTGTTTGGCATTCCCATGCCTCCACTCATCATTCCACCCATCATGTTGCCCATCATACTGCCCATATTCATATTATTACTAATACTTACTGACTGAACGTTTCCTGAAACCCATCCACCCATCCATGGCCATTCAGCATAAGTGATGTCGTTGTATAAACGTGTTTCACCATTAATATTTGTACCAGGAGGTGAAGGCTGCAAAACCCAATCGCCATAATACACAAAAATGTAGCAACGGCCATCGCGAATTGTTTGTTCTGCTATACAGTTATTTTTGACCCAATATGGGAAACCCATGAACATGCCTTCCATAACATAGGTCCCTGTGTAATTTTTTGATACCTCTGGTCTTTCAGGATCATTATGTATGACATCTAATGCCATAGGCATAGTCATATCATTCATCATTCCACCCATCATGTTGCCCATCATACTACCCATATCGCCCATATTACCCATATTGCCCATGGATCCCATATTGCCCATGGAGCCCATATCTCCCATATTGCCCATAGAGTTGCCCATATTGTTACCAGATTGGCTTGCAGCATCGTGTTCAGCATATATAGTCGAAGCGGATAAAGAGTATAACAACATCGTTAGAGTCGTTAAAGTAATTATGAATAAAATACTTTTTAATTTAGAATTAATACCTAAGCTTATTTGTTTCAAACCTATTACCTGTCCTTTGATATTAGTGATATATTCCTAAATCAAGTTGTCAACTCCAACAATATAGCAATAATCATATCATCTAGTAAAGTAGTAAAGGCTTTTATCAGACCAAGAAAGTTATATATTGAGTATAAGGGGGTATAAGTTTTATCTGCCTCGAACCATCTGTGCTACAGTTCCAAGAAGTGTGAGAAATATACCGAAGATTGCAATTACAGTAGGGTCAAGTAATGTGTTAAAGTCATTAAGACCTATGTTCTGCGCCCATTCTGGTACTTCATCTACATTAAATAAGAAACCTCGTGTATTTTGTTCATCTTGAATAAAAAATTCATTATTGTTTCTGGTATTAATATTATTATTATTGCTGTTGTTGAACGACGATCCATCAGATTGGATAGTTATACGGACACTCTGAACATTGCCTCCCCATACTCCATTCCAAGGATCCATACCATTCAATACGTCATTAGCTAACCATGTATTACCATCAACTGCTGCGCCAGGTGGGAAAGGCTGTAAAACCCATTCACGCTCTGAAACTTTGAATATATAACAAGTTCCTTTTCCACCAGCGTTACAGTTATCTTTCATATAAACTGGCGCACTAGAATATTCATATGGTTCAATATTGTAAATTCCGCTATAAGCAGAATTATTATTATGGATTAATTCTATTTGTTGTACATCGCTTCCTTCACCAGGGTTAAGGTATCTATAATCAGATGTATCAACAATTACATTTGAACTCATATTTTGGTTACTTGAGCCACTTTGGTCAATACCTTCAAAATTTACGCCCATGTTATCTAGATGACGATATATATCATCATCTATACCATCAGGTACATTTGAATTCGTTAAATTGACAGTCGCATTAGGCTGATAATTTAAATTAAGTAACGCGGAATAATCATCTACGTACCTCATATCGCTGAGATTGAGATATGCTATTGCGCCCATTGCACTTAAAGGCCACAAATCATTTACATCACTATCAGCAATTGAAAGCCCAGCTAAATTTGGAAGATTATATAGGAAATTGATATCTGTTATACATTGATCCTTTTGCTGATAGCCAATATCTAAAAAGCGGAGATTATAATTACCTCTTAATGAGTCAAACGGATTAAATCCTTCTTGACATATAACATTATCGGCAAGAAAAAGGTCTCTTAAGTTATATAGGTTCTCAATTCCTTGTAAAGTAACTAAGTTGTTGTCATTTAATTTTAATACTTCGAGATTATTTAGTGCCATCATATTGAATATCGGTGATGCATCAAAAATTTCACTTTCTCCAAGTTCGAGTACCTTAAGATTATATAAAGCGTCCAAAGGCCAGAATTCTGCAATCTGGTTCCCACTGAGATTTAAAGTACTTAGGTTTGATGCTGCTTCTAATCCGTCGAGATACCTAATCCCTTTATAAGAAGCATCAAGTTCTGTTAATTGTTCTAGGGGTAAACGAGTTATTTTTGTGCTATTATAATCACTACAATACTCTATACCAGCTTCCTGCAAAGCTTCAATTAAAGTACCAAATAGTCCTCTGTCAGCAAATTCAACCCATTCTCCAGGATTATCGCATGTTCCATCAACATTAGAACTATACCCTGAATTAGATGTATTAGTACTAGTTGTTTGTGGACGTTGATTATCATAATTGACTTTTACCCCTCTCTCAATGAGAGATTGAATAGGGTTATCAAATTCAGATTCATCTATCATATTATTATTAAGACTTACAGATGAATCTTTCCCCAAGCCTTCAATTCCTAATAGGGGGGTAATATCAGTAATATTATTATTGTTGAGATTTAAGAATTTCAAATTAAGAAAACCGTGTTCTGCTGAGAATAAATCGTTTACATTCTCATCATTTAATCCTAGTCCTCCGATTTGCAAAGTAAGTATTCTTTCTGTTGTAAATTTTGCCCAATCAATATTTTGCGCGTTTATAGGATTATTCCCGATACCAATACAACATAATTGTTTTATTAAATTCCCCTCAGAAGGCAATAATGGACCGATGTCGGAAATATTATTCCCATCTAGAAATAGTCCCGATAGATTTGGCAAACTAGCAGGTGTTAAAGAAGATATATCAGAAATTTGGTTATTATATAACGTTAACGTTCGCAAACTCTTTAATTGGGCTAACCGTTGGATATTTACAAGATTATTCCCCGACAAATTTAGTTGTTCTAGTTTTTGTAGATTTCCAATACCTTCAAGATCGTATATTCCACCAGCACGTAATTTTAATTTAGTCAGGTTGGTAAAATGTTTTATATCCCTGATATGACCAAATTGAACATTTTCCAGATCAATATCTGTGATTTTAGATACATCTTCTCTTAATACATATCCTGTATCCTTACCAATCATTTCTCGTATTTTTGATTCAAATTCAAGATTTTCAAAAATTACGGCATTAGCAGGTGGAGTAGGAGTAGGAGTAGGTGGAACTGGCGTCGGAGTAGGAGTAGGCATACCAAAAGCTGGAGCCTCGACATTCATACCTCTTGCTCGTAAATTAGATACCATATCTACAGATTCTTGGCTTAGTGGGTTCCCATTTAAAACAATCTCGATATCAGGAATTAAATTTCCATTTTGTACAAGGGGTGTTATATCTATAATTCTATTATTATCTAAGAATATACCTTCCAGATACTGAAGTTTTCTTAATGGCTCTATATTTGTTATTCGGTTGTTGTCTAACCGGATTTCTTCTAAGAAGGTCATGGATTCTAGAAATGAAATATCAGTCAAGTTAGAATCATAAAATTGAAGATTTTTTAAATATTGTAGACTTCTTAGGGAGTCTAGGTTTGTAATGTTATTACGGGAAATGTTTAAATGTTCTAAATACTGCAAATTAGCTAAAGGAGTTATATCGGTAATTTTATTATCATTTATATATAAATATTGCAAAAAAGGAGCATTGGATAGAGGAGTTATATCTGTTAGGTTATTACCAGCTATACTAAGGTTATTTAAATTTGGCATATTAGTGACAAAAGATATATCTCTGATATTGTTGTATCCAAGGCCAATATATTCTAGTTTAGTTAAGTTTGCTAATGGAGTTGCGTCAATAATTCTATTTGAATCAAAACTCACATTACGTAAATTTGAAGACTGAACATTCTTTAATGAAGATAAATCCGATATATTATTACTAGAAAAATATGCATTCCTTAACGGGATGATTGCTGTCAGTGGGCTAATATCGGTAATCCTATTACTGTAAGCATTAATATAGCTTAAACTAGGTAATCCCACTAATGGAGAGATATCACTAACTAAGTTATTCCCTATCTCTAAATCACGTAATCGTGGCAGATTTTTTAATGGGGATAGATCTGTAATTCTATTATCACGAACATATACCCTTGTTAGATTTGTTACATTTTCTAACCCTGCCAAACTA